>NZ_JBELQE010000133.1:0-86335 GCF_040270385.1 Methylorubrum podarium
CTCCGCACTCGTCTTCTGTCCTCGCCGCATGTCCGACTCCTTCGGTCCTGACTGATCCTCTCAATCAGCCCGGTCCAAAGCCAGCCGGTCAGGTCACAGGCCTGGAACACCGGAACACGGAAGGGAAAGCAGGTCGCGACCAAGAAGCGTCCGCTGCGCCACCTCGCGCGCTTCATCCTCCTTGGCCTCTATACAGGCACCCGAGCCGGAGCCATCGCATCCGCCGCATTCCAGAGAGGGGAGGGCAGGTCGTACGTCGACCTCGAGGAGGGGGTCTACTATCGACTCGCGCAGGGCAAGCGGGCCACCAACAAGCGCCAGCCTCCCGTGAAGCTGCCACCGCATGTATTGGCCCGCTTGCGCGTCTGGTCACGCATCGCTCGCAAGGACGGCACGTTGCCCGAGTACGTCGTCGAGTGGAACGGCAAGCCGGTGGCGTCGGTGAAGACGGCGTTCGCCACGGCGGTGCGGCTCGCAGGACTTGAGGAAAACGCGTCGCCTCACGTCTTACGGCACACGGCCGCGACATGGCTGATGCAGCAGGGCGTCAACCTGTGGGAGGCAGCCGGCTACCTCGGGATGACGCCCGAGATGCTGCAGAAGGTCTACGGCCACCACCATCCCGACTTCCAGAACGAGGCGGCAAGCGCCTTCAAGAACCGGCGTCGCAGACCCCAATCATTGGTCAATTCGTTGGTTAGGTCGAAGCGGGAGGAAGTGGAGGCATAGCCCACTTACCCGATTTCCTCACTATCTCAATGCGATAGAGGTGGTGGGCCCGGCAGGACTCGAACCTGCAACCAGACCGTTATGAGCGGTCGGCTCTAACCATTGAGCTACAGGCCCGAGCATTTTTCTGCCGAGCACTGACGCCCTGAACTGGTCGTCAAACGACAGGGCGGGCGACGGAATCGGCGACAGAAACGCTGCTTTTGAGTAGCCGGGGAGGGGGCCTGCGGCAAGCCCCGGCCGATTCGGGCGGCGCGATCCTGAACCCATGTCCGCCGTCGGCTGCCGCGACGGTCGGCGGCGCCCGGCTTCGCGACAGCCGGCACCGTGCCTCGGAACGAAGCGAATCGTGGCGAGGGAGTCGTCGAACCCCAGATTGGGAGGTGGGCCGGCCTTTCAGCGTTTCGGCTTTCTGTCCTCCGGCGTCTCCGGCTTGGGATCCCGCGCGGGATCGGGGTTGTGATCGGGCTTGACCGTCGCCCCAGGCGTGCCCTTGCCGGGATGCCCGGTCTGCTCGTCGATGTTGCCGAGGGCACCGCCGTCCTGTGTTCTGCCGGCCTCCGTGCCCGGCTTCTCCGGCTTCCTCATGTCGGTCTCCCTTTCACGGAGCAAGAGCGCTTCAGCCCCGTAGAACGCGCGGCGAACCGTCGAGGAACCGCAGGAGTGGCATTATGATGCACAGCGGATCGGCTCGGAGCAGGCGCACCTCTCGTTGGGCCGATGGTCACGATCGCCAGAGAGGGCTTCGAGCCGTCCTCGGGCCTCCGCTCCGGCCGCATCGATCCATCTGTCGGGCGGCCCCTCGCGATCGGTGGCCGGCTGCCCTATGCTGGGACAGGCTGAATCAGGAGAACATCATGCGCTATACCGTTCATTGGACCGCGCCGTCCGGCCCTTCGCGGGAGCCGCACGCTCTCGGCACGCGGGCGGCCGAGCGGGCCATGACCTTCGCGAGCATGGGCGCCGCGGACGTCTACGTGGAGACCAACGACGGACGGGTGTTCCGGGCGCCGGCACAGATGGAGGCCCTGGTTCAGTACGCCCAGACCGCCGACGCCGAGCAGGCCTGAGCCGGCGGCGCACGGCCACACGGCCGGCGTCCGGGCAGCCGAGTCAGGTGCCGACGAGCTGCCACTCGAAGACGAGCTGGCGCAGCCTGATCTGGGCGGCGCGGCGGGCCTCGTCGAAGGTCGCGTAGCTCTGCGGAGCATAGCGCCGGGGCGCCCCCTTCTCCACGATGGAGCAGACGAAGCGGCCCGGGCGCCGCCAGCACGGCCGCACATCGATGGAATAGGGGTGGTCGCTCCGGTCAGCCATCCCGACATGGTGCCATGCCCGGCGACCGCGACCAAGGCGCCGCGGGATCGCGCGAGACTCACATTTGCTTGTAGCCGGCTCAAGCCGCCAGGTCAGGCAGCGCGGCCTCAGGCCTCGTCCTCATTCTGCGAGGGGCGTAAGGAACGCTCGATCGTCTCCAGAACCGTCTTCGCGAGCGCCGCGTCCGGATCGTCGCGGAACAGCACGTCGCGCAGCATGGCGAGGTAGCCTTCGAGGCGCTCGTCGTAGTGGTCGGAATCGATCGAGCGCAGCACGCTCGCCAGGAACCCCACCGCCATCTGGTGCGCCACCTGCTTGGCGCCGAGATCGGCGAGGCCCTCGGCGAGGTTCGTCACCGCCGCGTCGTGCCGCGCGCTGACGGCGGCGAGCGCGGCGAGTTGCTGGGTCTGGTCCATCGGGGTCGGGTCCTCGGAACGCGCGGTCCGGTCTGGAGGCAAGTCGACAGGCAAATCTACAGCTTCGCGTCGGCGAAGCGGCGGAACGCCTCCAGCGTCTCCGCGCTCACATGGTGCTCGATGCCCTCCGCGTCGCGCCGCGCCGTCTCGGCACTGACGCCCACGGCGCGCAGGAAGCGCTCGACGATGCGGTGGCGCTCCCGCGACTGCTCGGCGAGCGCCTGCCCCGCCGCGGTGAGGAACACGCCGCGATAGGGCCGCTGCTGCACGAGGCCGTCCTCGGCAAGCCGCTTGAGCATCTTGGCGACCGTCGGCTGGGCCACGCCGAGGCGGGCGGCGATGTCGACCTGCCGCGCCTCGCCGCCGTCGCCGATCAGGTCGGCGATCAGTTCGACGTAATCCTCCACCAGTTCGAGGCGGCGCGCCTCGCGGGCCTGACGGAAGCTCTCGACATGGACCTCCGCATCGACGAGCGGCGCGTCCGCGCCCGCCCCGTGCGACTCCGGTGCCGGCTTCTGCCCCCTGTCTCGCCCCAACTCTCGCGATGCGTCCTGCATGAGGCGGCGGGCTCCTCCGGTCTCGGGCGCGGCCTCGGCGGCGCGCCTCACATGGTCGGCGAACGTCCTGGTCGTCGAACGTCGTTCACGGAACGCCCGGCGCGCCGGCCGTGCTCCGGCGCGGACGGCCGACGGCAGGCCTGTCATCGGTCGTTCGTGCCGCCCTGTTTAACCTATGCGCCCCACGGCCGGGAACCCGGTCGCGGAGCCTCTTGATCCCAGCTTCGGCACAGCTTTATAGCTGAAGCTATATGGCCGTCTCGTCCCTGCCGGCGCGGCCGGCCCTCCCTCCGGAGCGACGGGCGGGGACACGAGCGCCTCGATGCGAATGGAAGCAGTGATGGATCAGGTTCGGCCGCCACCGCCCGGGCAGGCCTCCGCGGAGCCGAGCCTCGGCGCGCTCAATGCCAGCGTGCCGGTGCGGGCGGGCGGCTTCTGGCTGTGGCGGCTCTTCGCCTTCCTCGGGCCGGGCTACATGGTCTCGGTCGGCTACATGGACCCCGGCAACTGGGCCACCGACATCGCCGGGGGTGCCCAGTTCGGCTACACGCTGCTCTCCGTCATCCTGCTCTCGAACCTGATGGCGATCGTGCTTCAGGCACTCGCCGCGCGGCTCGGCATCGCCACCGGCCTCGACCTCGCCCAGGCCTGCCGCGAGCGGACCTCGCGGCCCGTCTCCATCGCCCTTTGGCTGATCTGCGAGGCGGCGATCATCGCCTGCGACCTCGCCGAGGTGATCGGCACGGCGATCGCCCTCAAGCTGCTGTTCGGCATCCCGCTGACGCTCGGCGCGATCATCACGGCGCTCGACGTGTTCGTGGTGCTGCTGCTGCTGCGCCGGGGTTTCCGGGCGCTGGAAGCCTTCGTGATCGGCCTCCTGACGATCATCTTCGTCTGTTTCGGCATCCAGATCGCGCTGGCCGCGCCGCCGGTCCAGGCGGTGCTCGGCGGCTTCGTGCCGTCGCGGGAGATCGTGACCAACCCGGCCGCGCTCTACATCGCCATCGGCATCATCGGCGCCACCGTGATGCCGCACAACCTCTACCTCCATTCCTCGATCGTGCAGACGCGGGCCTATCCCCGCACGGAGGAAGGGCGGCGCGAGGCCCTGCGCTTCGCCGTCACCGATTCGACGGTGGCGCTGATGCTCGCGCTCTTCGTCAACGCCGCGATCCTGATCATGGCGGCGGCGGTGTTCCACGCGGGCGGGCGCACCGAGGTCGAGGAGATCGAGCAGGCCTACGAGCTGCTCTCGCCGCTGCTCGGCGTCGGGCTCGCCTCGACGCTGTTCGCCGTGGCGCTGCTGGCCTCGGGCCTCAACTCGACGGTCACCGCGACGCTCGCCGGCCAGATCGTGATGGAAGGCTTTCTGCGGCTGCGCCTGCCGAACTGGGCGCGGCGGCTCATCACGCGGGGCATCGCCATCGTGCCGGTGGTGATCGTGACCGCGCTCTACGGCGAGCAGGGCACCGCCCGCCTCCTCGTGCTGAGCCAGGTGGTGCTCTCGATGCAGCTGCCCTTCGCGGTGATCCCGCTGGTCCGCTTCGTCTCCGACCGGCAGCTGATGGGTCCCTTCGCGATCCCCGGCTGGCTGAAGGGGCTGGCCTGGACCATCGCCGGCATCATCGTGGTGCTGAACGTGAAGCTGCTGATCGACACGCTCTTCGGCGCATGAGGCGGCGCCTCACGCCTCGGGCGCGCGCAGATGCGCCACGAAGTCCTGCGCGAAGGGCGGCAGGCCCGCGAGGTCGCGCAGGCAGAGCGTGAGGTCGCGCGCCGCCCAAGGGTCTTCCAGGGGCACGAGGGCGATCCCCATGGTGCGCCACGCCCGCCGGGCCGTGGTCTCCGGCACGATGCCAAGGCCGACGCCGCATTCGACGAGGCGGCAGACCGCGTCGAAGCTGCGCAGCTGCACCCGCAGCCGCATCGGCCGGCCGATGCGGGAGGCCTTGTCGGCGAGGAAGCGCGTCAGGGCGCTCGGCCGGTCGAGCCCGACGAGGTCGTGCTCCAGCACCTCCGCGAAGCCGACGCTCTTGCGGCGGGCCAGCGCGTGGGCGGTCGCGACTACCACGACGAAGCGGTCGTGGCGGAACGGGAAGGTCTGGAGCGTGCCGGTATCGACGGTGCCCGCGACGATGCCGAGATCGGCCGCCCCGTCGGCCACCATTCCGACGATCTCGTCGGAGGTCCGCTCCTCGATATCGACGCTGACGCCGGTATGCAGGGCGAGATAGGCGGAGAGCGCCTCCGGCAGGAATTCGGTGAGCGCGTTGGTGTTCGACAGGACCCGGATCTGGCCGACCGCGCCGCCCGCGAAGACCGACAGGTCGCCCTGCAGCCGCTCGACCTGACTTAAGATCTCGCGGGCATGGGCCAGGAGGGCGCGGCCGGCGGGCGTCGGCGTCACGCCTTGGCGCCCGCGCAGCAGGAGCGCGGCGCCGAGCGAATCCTCCATCGCCCGCACCCGCGCCGAGGCGGCGGCCAGCGCGAGGTTCGCCCGTTCCGCCCCATGGGTGATCGAGCCGGCCTCGACGACGTGGCGGAACAGGTTCAGGTCGACGAGATCGAAGCGCATCATGGCCGTGGCCGAACGACAGACCGAAGCCTTCGCATTCGCCCGCGGCGGAGCCAAGCCCCGCGATGGTGCGGGTCGCAACAGCGTCCGTGCCGCATGAGCCTTCGCGGTTGACGAAGGTCGCCCCCACGAAAGCCGAATTGCGAACGGTTCCAATTCGCAGTTGAACCGCTTCCATGAGCGCCGCAGCGGCCAGCGTTTTGGGAGGACAGGGCACGGTCGTCGCGACCGGCGGCCTGCTCGTGCTGTGCATGGGGCTGTGGGCGACCGGACTCGTGGCCGAGATCGTCACGGCGCTGATGTTCTTCGCGCTCGCCATGCTGCTCAAGCTCGCCCCGGCGCAGACGGTGTTCTCGGGGTTCGCCTCCTCCGCCTTCTGGCTGGTGACGGGGGGCATGGTGGTCGGGCTCGCCATGAACCGCACCGGGCTCGGCAACCGTCTCGCGCGGATGCTGGCGGCGCGCCTGCCCGCCTCCTATCCCGGCTTCATCGCGGGCCTCGTCGCCTTCTCCTTCGCCCTCGCCTTCGTGATGCCGTCCAATCTCGGGCGCATCGCGGTGATGGTGCCGGTGGTGATCGCCCTGTGCGACGCCTTCGGGCTGGAGGCCGGGCGGCCGGGACGGACGGGGGCGCTGCTCGCCTTCGGCGTGGCGACGCCGATGCTCTCGGCGGCGATCCTGCCCGCCAACGTGCCGAACCTCGTCATGGCCGGCACCGCCGAGACCTTGTTCGACGTCCATCTCAGCTATCTGCCCTATCTCTTTCTGCACGCTCCGGTTCTCGGGTTCGTCAAGGGCGCGCTGCTCGTCGCCTGCACGGTGCTGATCTTCCCCGACCGTCTCGACGGGAAGCGGCTCGACCTGCCCCCGCTCCCGCCGGCCTCGGTCGAGGAGCGGCGCCTCTCGGTGATCCTCGCGGTGATGCTGGCCCTCTGGCTCACCGACGGCTGGCACGGCATTCCGCCGGCCTGGATCGGGCTCGCGGCGGCCGTGATCTGCCTGCTGCCGCGGGTCGGCGTGCTGCCGCCGGCGAGCTTCAACGAGATCCCGCTGAAGACCTGCTTCTACGTCGCGGCCCTGTTCGGCCTGACCGCCATCGTCAACGAGACCGGGCTCGGCGCCGACCTCGGCCACGCGCTGCTCTCCGTCGCCCCGCTCGAACCCGGCGCGCCGGCCAAGAACTTCGCGACGCTGATCGGCCTGTCGATCGGCTTCCTGTTCACCACCACCGCCAACGGCGCGCCCGCCCTCTACACGGCGCTCGCGGAAGAGTTTTCGCGCGCCAGCGGCTTCGACCTGATGAGCGTGCTGATGGTGCAGGTGGTCGGCTACTCGACCGTGTTCCTGCCCTACCAGGCCCCGCCCATCATCATGGCGATGGATCTCGGCCGCCTGTCGCTCGCCGACACCACGAAACTCACGCTCGCCACGGGCGTCGTGTCGCTCCTCGTCGCGGCGCCGCTCGCCTATCTCTGGTTCAGGCTGACCGGGCGACTCGCGTGAGACAGATCCGCGCGATCGTCAGCTTGACCAATGCTGCACTGCAGCACGGGCATTGCCGGGCGGAACCGGGCGCCCTAACCCTTCCCTGGAATTCATCCAACCTTTGACGCGAGGATCGTGAGCCGCGATGAACCCTACCGTCAGACCTACGGTCGCTCAGCCGCTCTCGCCCCATCTCCAGATCTACCGCTGGACCTGGACCATGGCGATGTCGGTGTTCCACCGCATCACCGGCACGGCGCTCTACGGCGGCACCTTCCTCGTCGCGGTCTGGCTCGTGGCGCTCGCCTCCGGTCCGCGCGCCTACGACACGGTGGCGTGGTTCTTCGGCTCGTGGATCGGGCGCGCCATCCTGTTCGCCTATACCTGGGTGCTGCTGCACCACATGCTCGGCGGCATCCGCCACTTCATCTGGGACGCGGGCTACGGCTTCGACCGCGACCGGCGCCTCGGCCTCGCCCGCGCGACGCTGATCGGCTCCGTCATCCTGACCGTCGTGATCTGGGCGATCGCCCTGCTCGTGCGCTGAGAGGCTCGCCCATGTCCCAGGTCGACAACCGCCAGAACACCGCGCTCTCGATGCGCACCCCGCGCGCCCGGGTGAAGGGGCTGGGTGCCTCGGGCCACGGCGCCGACCATTTCTGGCTGCAGCGCCTGACCGGCGCCTCGAACGCGCTGCTGATGCTCGCCTTCGTCGGCATCATCGCGCTGATGGCGGGGCGGACCTACCCGCAGGCGGTCGCACTGGTGTCGCACCCGCTCGTCGCGATCATCCTGATCCTGGCGGTGATCTCGGTGACGATCCACATGCGTCTGGGGATGCAGGTCGTGATCGAGGACTACGTCCACAGCCACGGCCTCAAGTTCGCGGCGCTGATCGCCAACACCTTCTACGCGGTCGCGGTGGCCGCCGCCTGCCTCTACGCGATCGTCCGCGTGAGCCTGGGCGGGCTCGCCTGATCGCCGTCACCGGAACCGAGGATTCACGCGAATGGCCTCCAACGGAACGAACGGCGGCGCCCCCGCCTACGCCATCACCGACCACACCTTCGACGTGGTGATCGTCGGCGCCGGCGGCGCGGGCCTGCGCGCCACGGTCGGCTGCTCCCAGGCCGGCCTGCGCACCGCCTGCATCACGAAAGTCTTCCCGACCCGCTCGCACACCGTGGCGGCGCAGGGCGGCATCTCCGCCTCGCTCGGCAACATGGGGCCGGACGACTGGCGCTGGCACATGTACGACACCGTGAAGGGCTCGGACTGGCTCGGCGACCAGGACGCGATCGAGTACCTCGTGAGGAACGCGCCGGCCGCGGTCTACGAGCTGGAGCACTGGGGCGTGCCCTTCTCCCGCACGGACGAGGGCAAGATCTACCAGCGGCCCTTCGGCGGCATGACCACTGATTACGGCAAGGGCACCGCCCAGCGCACCTGCGCCGCCGCCGACCGCACCGGCCACGCCATGCTCCACACCCTCTACGGGCAGGCGGTGAAGAACAAGACTCAGTTCTTCATCGAGTATTTCGCCCTCGACCTGATCATGGACGAGGACGGCCGCTGCCGCGGCGTGATGGCGATCGATCAGGCCACCGGCGAGATCCACCGCTTCCGCGCCCAGCAGACCATCCTCGCCACCGGCGGCTACGGCCGCGCCTACTTCTCGGCGACCTCGGCCCACACCTGCACCGGCGACGGCAACGCCATGGTGCTGCGCGCCGGCCTGCCGCTGCAGGACATGGAGTTCGTGCAGTTCCACCCCACCGGCATCTACGGCGCCGGCTGCCTCATCACCGAAGGCGCGCGGGGCGAGGGCGGCTACCTGACGAATTCCGAGGGCGAGCGCTTCATGGAGCGCTACGCGCCCTCGGCCAAGGATCTCGCCTCGCGCGACGTGGTCTCGCGCTCCATGACCATGGAGATCCGCGACGGCCGCGGCGTCGGCAAGGACGGCGACCACATCTTCCTGCATCTCGACCACTTGGACCCGAAGATCCTGCACGAGCGCCTGCCGGGCATCTCGGAATCGGCCAAGATCTTCGCGGGCGTGGACGTGACCAAGGAGCCGATCCCGGTCCTGCCCACCGTCCACTACAACATGGGCGGCATCCCGACGAACTTCCACGGCGAGGTGCTGACCCTCAAGAACGGCGATCCCGACACGGTGGTGCCGGGCCTGATGGCGCTCGGCGAGGCGGCCTGCGTCTCGGTGCACGGCGCGAACCGCCTCGGCTCGAACTCGCTGATCGACCTCGTGGTGTTCGGCCGCGCCGCGGGCCTGCGCTGCGCCGACATCGTCGAGCCGGACGCCCGCCAGCCGGAACTGCCGAAGGACGCAGGCGACAAGGCGCTCGCGCGTCTCGACCGCTTCCGCTACGCCGACGGCGGCACCCCGACCGCGCAGCTGCGCGACCGGATGCAGCGGACGATGCAGAACAACTGCGCCGTCTTCCGCACCGGCGAGGTGCTGGAGGAGGGCAAGGGCCTGATCCACGAGGTCTGGCGCGGCGTCTCCGACGTCCAGGTCACCGACCGCTCGCTGGTGTGGAACACCGACCTGCTCGAGACGCTGGAATTCGACAACCTAATCGGTCAGGCGGTCGTCACCATGGAATCGGCAGTCAACCGCAAGGAGAGCCGCGGGGCGCATGCCCGCGAGGACTTCCCCGACCGCGACGACAAGGAGTGGATGAAGCACACCCTCGCGTGGCTCGATCCGAGCAAGCACGGCGTCGAGATCGATTACCGCCCGGTGCACACCTACACGATGTCGAACGACATCCAGTACATCGAGCCCAAGGCGCGGGTGTACTGACGCGGGTGTACTGAGGCGGGTGGACTGAGGAAGGCGCGCGGCCGTGTTCGGACTGAAGAAGCGCAGACGAGGACCGCCGGCTGGCTCCGGCCTGCTCTGCTCCGGCGCGCCGGCGCAGCCGCCGGCGTCGTGGGAGGAGATCGTGTGCGGCTACGGCGCCTCCGTCGATCCCGCGGAGGCGCGCGCGCAGGCCGGCAACGCGGCCGAGGCCGCCTTCTTCGCGCAGGACGATCGGCTCGCGACCAAGTGGCACCACTACCTCGAGATCTACGACCGCCACCTGTCGCGCTACCGCGGCAAGCCCGTGCGCCTGTTGGAGCTCGGCGTGTTCCAGGGCGGCTCGCTCCAGATGTGGCGGCGCTATCTCGGCCCGCAGGCCGTCATCCACGGCCTCGACATCAATCCGGGCTGCCGCGAGATCACCGAGGACGGCCTCAAGGTCCACCTCGGCAGTCAGGCCGATCCGGGGCTGCTGCGGCGCATCGCCGAGGAGATGGGCGGCATCGACGTGGTGATCGACGATGCCGGCCATATCAGCGCCGAGCAGATCGCGAGCTTCGAGGTCCTCTATCCGCTGCTCGCGCCGGACGGGGTCTACATCGTCGAGGACGTGCACGCCTCCTACTGGCCGGATCACGGCGGGGGCCTGCGGGCGCACGGCGCCTTCATGGAATACGCCAAGCTTCTGCTCGATCGCCTGCACGCCCGCTACGTGCTCGATCCGGATCCCTTCGCCCGCGACCCCGGCTTCGCCGACGTGACGCACGGCATCGCGTTCCACGACAGCATGGTGGTCTTCGAGAAGCGCCTGAAGCCGCTGCCGCGCAGCCTGCGCGTCGGCCACCGAACCCTGTCCTGACACCGATGAGGGTATCCCTTCGCCTCTCCATCCGCCTGATCCTGTCCGCCGCGGCAGCGCTGCTGCTGATCCTGTCGGCGCAGGCACGCGGGCCGGACTTCGATTTTCCCGCGGAGATCGCCGGCTTCGCCCGCGGTCCGCGGACGGACTACGAATCCCGCGCGCCGGGGCTCGGCTATTCCGTGGCCTACACCAACGGCCGCTGGAAGGCGGACATCTACGTCTACGACGCCGGCGTGCGGACGATCCCCGACGGGCCCTCGTCGCCCGCGGTGGCGGCCCAGCTCGCCCAGGCGGTCGGCGACATCAGGACGGCGGTGGAGCGCGGCTTCTACCGCGGCAGCGAGGATCTCGGCCCGGTGCGCCTGCCGGGCGCCGCCGGAACTAGGCTCGCCTGCCGTGCCATCGCCATCGACCATCCGGCCCTCGGCCTCACCGAGAGCCTGCTCTGCCTCACGGGACTGGGCGGCCGATTCGTCAAGTTCCGCCTGTCCGGACCGGCCGCGACGCGACCGCGGGAAGCGGAGGCCGAGCGCTTCATGACCGGCTGGCTCGACCGGCAATAGGATTTCTCGACACTCAGAGCGCGCCCAAGGCCGCCGCATCCAGAGGCTCAGACATGGCCCAGTTCAATCTCCCCAAGAACTCCCAGGTCACGGAGGGCAGGACCTGGCCGGCGCCGAACGGCGCCAAGGCCATCCAGACCTTCCGGATCTACCGCTGGAACCCGGATGACGGGAAGAACCCGCGCATCGACACCTACCATGTCGACCGCGACGATTGCGGCCCGATGGTCCTCGACGCGCTCCTCTGGATCAAGAACAAGGTCGATCCGACGCTGGTCTTCCGCCGCTCGTGCCGCGAGGGCATCTGCGGCTCCTGCGCCATGAACATCGAGGGCCAGAACGCGCTCGCCTGCACCATGGGCATCGACGAGTGCAAGACCCCCGACAACGCCCTGCCGTTCCTGACCCGCAAGGACAAGGACGGCGCGGTGCGGATCTACCCGCTGCCGCACATGCCGGTGCTCAAGGACCTCGTGCCGGACCTGACCAACTTCTACGCCCAGCACGCGGCGATCGAGCCCTGGCTCCAGACCGAGACGCCCGCGCCGGAGAAGGAGTGGAAGCAGACGCCGGAGGACCGCGCCCGTCTCGACGGCCTCTACGAGTGCATCCTCTGCGCCTGCTGCACTACGAGCTGCCCGAGCTACTGGTGGAACGGCGACAAGTTCTTGGGCCCGGCGGCCCTGCTCCAGGCCTATCGCTGGCTGATCGACTCGCGCGACGAGAACACCGGCGAGCGCCTCGACGGGCTGCACGACCCGTTCCGGCTCTATCGCTGCCACACGATCATGAACTGCGCCAACACCTGCCCCAAGAACCTGAACCCGGCCAAGGCCATCGCCGAGATCAAGAAGATGATGGTCGAGCGCGCGGTCTGACTTCTTCCCCGCCTCGCAAAGCGCCTGAAGAGAGCCGTGCCCCGATCGGGCGCGGTTCTCGCCGTTTCGGTGCCCCGCTCCGCCCGCTCCTCGACTGCGGCAGGGCCGCCACACCGCCGGGAAAACCCGCGCCGACCGGGCTTTTCCCGGGCTCGCCGTGCAGCCTGCCTTGCCGCAAGCGCATTTGGCCGCGAGGGCAAGCGCGACCGTTGCGTGTTCTGTTGGGGGTCTTTGATGACGCGTGGGTTCCTGTCGAAAGCCGCCTGCCTCGCGCTCGCCGCGAGCGTCGGCGCCTGCGCCTCGAACCGCTTCGAGGGACCCCGCGAGCGGCTGCGGCCGCAGGCGGCGCTCGAACCCGCCACGCCCGCCCTGCCCGCCGGCACGGTGACGAGCGAGCCCCTCGCGCCGCCGCCGGGCGCCTCCGCCGCGCCGGGCGAGCCGCCGCCCCCGAGCGTCGCCGCCGCGCCGTCCGCCGCGCTCGAGCCGCCGCTCCCGCCCGCGCCGCCGCCGGTGGTGGCGACCGGTCGCTCCTCGGTGGTCGGCTCCTGGAACGCCTCCGATGCGGCGGGAAGCTGCAAGGTCTCGCTGTCGAGCACGCCCTCGCTCGACCTCTACAAGGCGACGACCGCGGGCTGCGGCAACAAGGATCTCGCCAAGGTCTCGGCCTGGGATTTTCGCGACGGCGAGGTCTACCTCTACCAGCCGGGCGGCACCGTCGCCGCGCGCCTGCGGCAGGCCGGCGGCAGCCTCGAGGGCGCGCTCTCGAAATCCGGCGCGCCGCTCTCGCTCGCCCGCTGATCGTCAGGGGTTCACCCGCACCCCGAGCAGCACCGTGTGCGCCTCGTAGGTCGAGAGCGGGATGGTGCTGTTCAGCGTCGAGTAGATGTAGCTGCCGCGCAGGGCGAGCCAGCGGTTGAAGCGGTAATCGAACCGGGCGGTGGCGGAGTAGCCCCGCTCGCGGATGCGCACGCCGTCGTAGTTGGTGGACAGGTAGGCGGCGCCCACCGTGATCGAGAGGTTGCGCAGGAGGTCGTGCTGCACTTCGAGCGTGGCGGCGTCGGTGAAGGCGCCGCTGGAGCCCGGCACCGCGGTTTCGATCACCCCGGTCTGCTGGTTGAAGCGCACCGTGGTGAGCGGCGAGACCGACCAGACCAGCGCCGCGTTGACGACCGGCGCGTTGATGTCCTGCAGCGTGCGGTCGACGTAGGAGCGGTGCTGCAGGCCCGCCGAGACCTCCGCCGTGAGGGTGCTGTTGAGCTGGACCGCCGCGCCCGCGGTGAAGGCGACGCCGTCGGAATCGCGGCGCAGGCCGAACTGGTCCACCGGCGTGTCGTAGATCCGGGTGTCGAGGAAGGTCTCGACGAAGGGCGTGATCGCCGGCGAGATCTCGTAGCCGGCGCGCAGGCGCAGGCCGTACTGGTTGGCGTCGCGGTCGCTCTGGATGATCGTGGTGCCGTTGCCGAGCTGCGCGTCCTCGAAGACCGAGCGGTCGATCGAGCCGCGCAGGGAGAGCTGCAGCCGGTTGAAGTTCTCCTGCACGCCCGCGGTCGCGCCGTAGGTGGCGAAGAGCGGCCGGCTCGTCGCCCCGCCCGCGCCGAGATCCGGGCTGCCGAGGCGCTGGCTGTCGAGCAGGAAGCGGGTCTCGAGGTCGACGCGGGTGTCGCGGTCGACGTCGATGCGCATCCGCGCGGTGCCCACCGCGTTGGGGCGGCTCGCCTCCGGGTTCTGCGGATATTCGAGGTAGCTGCCGCGCATCTCGGCGGTGAGCTCGCTCGCCGACCACTCGCTGCGCAGGGCCAGCTCCGCCTCGCTGCGGAGCGTGAGCGAGGGGCGGGGACGGTTGCCGCCGATCTGGTCCGGGTTCGAATCGTAGCCGACGCTCTGGGTGAAGGCCGGCAGCAGGGTGAAGGTGCCGAGCCGGATGCCGAGCGGCGCGTAGGCCGTGTCGGGGGGGATCGGCCGGCGCAGCGCCGTGCCGAGCAGGAGCCCGGTGGCGTTCGGCAGGCCGAGCCCGAGGATCGGCGTCGGCAGCGGCACGCCGGAGACCGGCGTCTGGATCACCGGCGTGAGGCGCAGGTCCGTCACCGTCTGCTGCGTGCGCGTCTGCGTGATCTGGCGGGTCGCCGAGCCGATCCGGCGCGGGGGCGCGGCGCGCAGGCGCAGGACCGAGGGCCGGGCCGGGGTGCCCTGTGCCGAGGCGGAGCCGGGCAGGCTCGGCGCGCTGCGGAAGCGCGGCAGGCGCGCCACCGACGGCTCCTCGCCCGCGCCCTCGGCGACGGGCGCCGGACTGGTCCCGGCGGCGCTGCCGAGCGGGGCGGGGGCGGAGAAGGCGCCGGAGCCGCGCAACGCCGTCGGCGCCTCGAAGGCGGGGCGGCGCAGGCGGCCGGCGGTGGCCGGCTCGGAGGCGGTGCGTGCTGGCGACGTCTGGGCCGGCTCGGTCTGCGACGGGTCGGGCGGCGTCTCCTGCGCCAGGGCGGGGGCGCCGAGCAGGGCGGGCAGCAGCGCCAGGGCGAGCGGGCCCGCGCCGCGCGTTCCGCCGCGATGCCCCTTGCGCCTGTCCCCGATCGGCCGCTCGCGTGACACCGGCAGCGCTCTTTCCCTGGATGCGGCCGGCGGCCCGTGGAGGGGAGCGCCGTCCGTGGCCGGAGGGCGTCCCATGGTTAAGAGAGCTAGACCGGACATGGTTAACGCGCCGTTGCGGGCGCGCCCCGCCCCCTGTCCCGCCTCCGACAGCCCCCATGCGGCCACAGTCGCGGGCGATGAGGGCGCGGCAAACATGCGTCGGCGCCCTGCGCGGCCCCGGACGAGACGGAACGCGACTTCATGGCCCTGGCACAGCGGATCGAGGATCGAAACGAGGCGCGCGAGGAGACGGCGCGGACGCCCGCCATCGCCTCGGCCCTGCGCACCATCGAGACCGAGCGCGAGGGCCTGGCCTGCCTGATGGCCGCGATCGGCAACGGCCTCGGCGCGCCCTTCGCCGAGGCCGTGGAGCGGATCGGCCAGGCCCGCGGCCGGGTGATCTGCACCGGCATGGGCAAGTCCGGCCACATCGCCCGTAAGATCGCGGCGACCTTCGCCTCCACCGGCACGCCCTCCCTCTACGTCCACCCGGCCGAGGCGAGCCACGGCGACCTCGGCATGATCCAGCCCGAGGACGTGGTGCTGGCGCTCTCGTGGTCGGGCGAGACCACGGAACTCGCCGACATCATCGGCTACACCCGCCGCTACCGCGTCGGCCTCGTGGCGATCACCGCCAACGCCGCCTCGACCCTGGGGCGCGAGGCCGACACCTGCCTCGCTTTGCCGAAGGCGAAGGAGGCCTGCCCGAACGGGCTGGCGCCGACCACCTCGACGGCGATGCAGCTCGCCCTCGGCGACGCGCTCGCCGTGGCGCTCCTAGAGGTCCGCGGCTTCTCCGCCCGCGACTTCTCCGTGTTCCATCCCGGCGGCCGCCTCGGCGCCTCGCTGCGGCAGGTGCGCGAGGTCATGCATGGCGGCGAGCGGCTGCCGGTGGTGGCGCTCGGCACCGCGATGCGGGCGGCGGTGGCCGAGATCGACGCCAAGGGGTTCGGGTCCGTCCTCGTGGTCGATGCGGCGGGCGCGCTCGCCGGCATCCTCACCGACGGCGACGTGCGCCGCGCCATCTTCTCCCGCGAGGGGCTGGACCGCCTGCCGGTCGAGGCGGTGATGACGAAGAACCCCCGCACCATCAGCCCCGAGACCCTGCTCGCCAAGGCGCTGCAGATCCAGGAGGCGATGAAGATCACCGCCCTGGTGGTGGTGGAGGCCGGCCGCCCCGTCGGCCTCGTGCACTACCACGACCTGCTGCGCACCGGCGTGGCGTAGGCCGCGGCCCCGTCGCTCCCACCCACCGCCTCATCCTGAGGTGCCGCGAAGCGGCTTTGAGCGATCCTCCGGGAAACGCGCGGGATCGGGAGCATCCTTCGAGGCCGCCGCGGCGCGCCGGCCCCTCAGGATGAGGGCGCGGGTCGGAGGCGCGCGGACCGGTCGAACAGCCCTCCCCGAACACGTGTCCCCCCGCGGCCCTGAGGCCCGGAGGTCGGCTGGCCGATCGGCCGGCTGGGAACGCAACCACGTCGAAGTCGAACCCCGAGGGGGACGCGGGACGCCGCGAGACCTCCGGATCGTTGGTTGAAGCTTTGCCGGTCTCCCGGCGTCCCGCGGGCGGGCGGCCCCCTTATCACAAAAGGCCGTCCGTCCGTTTTTGCGTCACGGTCGCTCCACCGGCATCGACCCCGGACCCGCGGGCCTGGTGCTCTCCGGCGCGCCGCCCCGTGAGGGGCGAGGACGCCTCGGCCAGGGCCGGCTTCGACGGTCTCGTCCGCACCGGACCTCGTATTGGGCCCGGCTCCGGTTGTTCCTGGGCGCCGACCCGAGACGGCCTACGGCCCCATCCCGAGCTGGCGTTGTGTCGCGCACAGCGCCCGGGGCGATGGCGACCGGGCCACCGACGCGGGAACCGCCCCACCGCCCAACGAGCCTCGCCGGCCGGTCACCGGAAACGCTCCTCCGGTTGGTCCGGGAGGTGGGTGGCCGGAGTTTTAGGACTTTTTGTCTATTTTGTCAATAGATTTTTGGGGATGCTTAAATTTACAATGGCGCGCATAGTTCGTTCAGAGTGATAGCATGATCCATCGAGCGCAAAGAGGCACAGCTGCATTCTAAGCCGAAACTGCGCATACAGTTTCACATAATTCATTTGGAGAGATCGATGAAAGAAATACAAACAAATAAAACTGTTTACCGAGTAAGCGATTTCATAAGCTGGCAGAGAGATGGAACCTTGGAGTTGAACCCAAATTTCCAACGCCGCCCGGTGTGGAAGCCGGGAGCAAAATCTTATCTCATCGACACGATACTGCGTGGCCTCCCGATGCCAATAATATTCTTGCGGGATTTGCGGTCGGATCTCAAAACGTTTAAATCTAAACGCGATGTAGTAGACGGTCAACAGAGAATTCGCACCGTTTTGTCCTTCATTGCACCGGAGTCATTGAACGATTATGATGCAAGTCGAGACGACTTCAAAATAAGCCGTGTCCATAGCAAAGAATATGCTGGAAGGCGATTTAGCGACCTTCCGCAAGCTGCCCAGCAGCGCATCCTTGACTACACTTTCAGCGTCCACTCGTTCTCCGCCGACACAGATGACAGAGAAATACTTCAAATCTTTGCGAGAATGAATTCCACAGGTGTTAAATTGAATGAGCAGGAACTTCGTAATGCTGAATATTATGGATCGTTCAAGCAACTTTCATACGAACTTGCGACTGAGCAGTTAAATCGTTGGAGAGAGTGGAAAATATTCACACCAAATCAAATTGCGAGGATGTACGAAGTTGAGTTCACAAGCGAACTTATGATTATTATGCTGCAAGGGATAGGCAGCAAGAGCAAGCCGAATATAGATAGTTTTTATAAATCTTATGACGATGACTTTCCTGATAGCGATGAAGTATCGAGAAGATTTAGGGATATACTTGACACAATTGAGAATTCCTATGAGCCAAAGACTGTCACAGAGCTATTCGGCAGCCGATCTCTATTCTACGCTCTTTTTGCGACGATATATGGTTTACGATACAGTTTGAGATCTGCATTCGTTTCCACTGAACGATTAAACAGGGAGCGAGGCAAGCCCATCACGATGGCAGCAATCGACGCCATGCAAGCTGCTGCTAGGGCAATACATTCAGGCAGAGATGTTCCGCAACTGGTGGCGCAATCCCTGCGCGGCGCCACAAGTGATGCGGCCAGCCGAAGAGAAATCATTAAGTACTTTGCTGGGGAGGATAATGATCCATGCCCACAGCAGAGCTGAATACGTTTCATCGGAGCCTTACACGGATTAACAATACGCGCAATAGAATGGAGAGTCTATTTTCAGATGGTATGATAAAGAAAACTGATATAGAAGCTGTTTACGAGGCTCTATTTTTGAGGGCTGTAACTAATTTTGAGTCTTACTTGGAACAACTTTTCATATCCATCCTTCTCGGAAGGAGCGGTCATCCGCCTGACAGGATAAAACTCCTGATGTCTGTATCCAATAAAAATAATTTAATCACAATCCTAACACAAAAAAACGACTATCTAGACTGGCTGCCTTACAATAAGACAGAATCCAGAGCGCGCATTTATTTGAAAGATGGAAAACCATTTTCAGAGTTAACAGATGGCGATAAGTCACAAATCAAGGCCATCTCACTCACTAGAAATGCTATTGCACACAGAAGCGATCATTCATCCAATCAGTTTAGATCTAAAGTAATTGGAGGAATGGTTCTATTGCCAAGAGAGAGAAGCCCAGCTGGGTTTCTTCGTTCTCGAATTCGA
This sequence comes from Methylorubrum podarium, assembly GCF_040270385.1. NCBI lineage: Bacteria > Pseudomonadati > Pseudomonadota > Alphaproteobacteria > Hyphomicrobiales > Methylobacteriaceae > Methylorubrum > Methylorubrum podarium. The sequence goes on from NZ_JBELQE010000133.1 coordinate 18,569, forward strand.
ACCAGTCCGATACAAGTAAGATTCGAAGTTTATTTATCTGAACTCGGCAGGATAGCCGCACAACTCTCATGATATTTACCTAGGCTGAATGCAATAATTATAATCGCGCATTTATTTGCCGTAAAATCTTCATCGAACTCTAAGCATTCTCTATTTCGATCGTGTCGCCCAAAAAAGTTAGAAGACCGCCACCAACCCCACCCCAATCATCATCAACACCGCCCCGGCGACGCGCCAAAAACTCGCCGGGTGCTCCGGGAACCCGACCCACCCGAAATGGTCGAGCACGATCGAGGCGAGCACGCCCACGGTGACGATGATGCCCAAAAACGTCGCCGCGCCGATGGCGGGGGAGGCGTAGAGCTGGGCCAGGATCAGCAGGATACTCAGGAAACCGCCGAGCCACGCCCACCACGGCACCTGCCCGAGCTGCTGGCCGGTGGGGATTTCGAGTTTGCCCAGGGCGAGGCCGCCCGCGAGCAGGCCGATCGTGCTGACCAGCAGGGTCAGCAGGGCCGCCGTGACGGGCAGGCCGAGCGACTTCGACAGCGTCGCGTTCTGTCCCGGCTGGATCGCGTTGGCGAGACCGGCGAGGATCGTCAGAGCGTAGAGGAACCACATGGCCGGTCATCCCCGTGACGGTGCCGCCAAGTTTCGCCGGTGCGACATCGGGGCGCCCACGGCCCCGAGCGGCGGCGGGGCGCGGGGCAGTTGCCGGGCCGCGAGCGCGGCGGGGATGTCTCACCCAACGCGCCGTCATTCCGGGGCGCCGCAGGCGAACCCGGACCCGGAGGGGCGCGCCGGAGGCGTGCGATCCACCCGACACGCCACCCCAAGCCGCGCATCACGGGTGGATTCCGGGCTCCGCTCCGCGGCCCCGGAATGACGGAGACGATGGTGGGGCCGTGAAACCGTCCTACGGCGCGGCCCGCGCGGCGCCGAGTGGGCCTCGACAAAGCGTCGCGGTGGGCAGAAGGGTGGAGCCGACGGGCCGGGACTTTTTCGGGGTCGGGACAGGCGCGGGGCGAGGGCGGATGAGCGAAGCCATCACCATCGAGGATGTTGCGGGCGGCGTCCGGCTGATCCGCTGGAACCGTCCGGCCAAGAAGAACGCGCTGACCGGGACGATGTACGAGGCCGCCACGGCGGCGCTCGCAGACGCCGACGCGAACTCCGAAGAAATCGGGGCGGTGGTGTTCGCCGGGCTGCCCGGCGCCTTCACCGCCGGCAACGACCTGGCCGATTTCTTCGCGGGCGAGGCGGAGCGGGACTCGTTCCAGGACATGCCGGCGCTTCGCTTCATCCGGCAGCTCGCCCGCACCCGCACGCCGCTGGTCGCGGCGGTGGACGGGCTCGCCATCGGCGTCGGCACGACGCTGACGCTGCATTGCGACCTCGTCTATGTCGGGCCGCAGGCGCGCTTCCGCATGCCGTTCGTGGAACTCGGCGTGGTGCCGGAGGCCGCCGCCAGCCACCTGCTGCCGCGCCGGATCGGGCTGGCCCGCGCCTCGGCGCTGCTGCTGCTGGGCGAGCCGTTCGACGGCGCGGCCGCCGTGGCGCTCGGGCTCGCCAACGCGGAACTGCCCTCCGCGGCGCTGGAAGAGCACGCGCTGGCGCAAGGAGCCCGCCTCGCCGCCCTGCCGCGCAAGGCGTTGCAGGCGTCGCGCGCGCTGATGCGCGGCGAGCAGGGGCTGGTCGAGGCGGCGATCGAGGCCGAGGCGCAGGCGTTCGAGGCGGGCCTGCGCGATCCCGAGACGCAGGCGCGGCTCGCCCGCTTCCTCTCCGGCAAGGCGTGAGTTTTTTCGCGATGCCGGATCTGCGGGGAAAGGTCTGCCTCGTGGCCGGGGCCTCGCGCGGGGTCGGGCGCGGGCTCGCGCGGGGCTTGGGCGAAGCCGGCGCCACGGTGATCGTCACCGCGCGCTCCTCCGAGACCGGGCGGCGCACCGAGACGCGATCGGAGGCGATCGAGGACACCGCCCGCGAGGTCGACGCGGCGGGGGGCGAGGGGCACCATTACCTGTGCGACCACACCAGCGAGCGGGCGGTGGACGAGCTCGTCCACTGGGCCCTGCGCCGGTTCGGGCGGATCGACGTCGCGGCGTCCAGCGTCTGGGGCGGCAACGAGGGCTATGACGGCGAGCGCTACCCCGACGGCGCCGCCTGGGGCACGCCGTTCTGGCGCCGCTCGGCCGAGCCCTTTTCGCACTTTCTGGGGACCGGGCCCTACCCGGGGCTGCTGCTGGCCCGCGCCGTGGCGCCGGCCATGGTCGCGGCGAAGCGGGGGCTGATCGCCTTCGTCTCCTTCGGCACCGAGACCTATCTCGGCGACATCTACTACGACCTCGCCAAGGCGACGACGAACCGCCTCGCCTTCGCCTGCGCCGCCGAGCTTTCGTCCCACGGTGTCTGCGCGCTCGGGCTCTCGCCGGGCTTCGTCGCCACCGAGCGGGTGCGCGACCTCGGCCAGGAGGCGCTCGCCACCGAGAGCCCGCTCTATGCCGGCCGCGCGCTCGCGGCGCTCGCCGCCGACCCGTCCGTGCTGGACCGGGCCGGACGCACGCTCCATGTCGGGGATCTCGCCCGCGCCTACGGCTTCACCGACGCCGACGGCCGCCAGCCGGAGCGCTTCCGGATCGCAGAGGACGACGCATGAGCCTGCAGGGTAAGACGCTGTTCATCACCGGCGCCTCGCGCGGCATCGGGCTCGCCATCGGCCTGCGCGCCGCCCGCGACGGCGCCAACGTCGCCATCGCCGCCAAGACCGCCGAGCCGCACCCGAAGCTCGAAGGCACCATCTTCACCGCCGCCGACGCGATCGAGCGGGCCGGCGGCCGGGCGCTGCCGCTGACGGTGGATGTCCGCGACGAGGAGGCGGTGAAGGACGCGCTCGACCGGACCGCGAAAGAATTCGGTGGGATCGACATCGTGGTCAACAACGCGAGCGCGATCTCGCTGTCGAACACGCCGAAGACCGAGATGAAGCGCTTCGACCTGATGCATCAGATCAACGCGCGCGGCACCTACATGGTGAGCAAGTACGCGATCCCCCATCTCGAGAAGGCGCAGAACCCGCACATCCTGATGCTGTCGCCGCCGCTCGACATGGCCGAGCGCTGGTTTGCCCCGCACCTCGCCTACACCATGGCGAAGTTCGGCATGTCGCTCTGCGTGCTGGGCCTCGCCGGCGAGCTGCGGGGCCGGGGGATCGCGGTCAACGCCCTGTGGCCGCGCACCACCATCGCCACGGCCGCCGTGCGGAACCTGCTGGGCGGCGACGCCCTGATGCAGGCGAGCCGCACGCCGGAGATCGTGGCGGACGCGGCGCATGCCGTCTTCCTGAAGGACGCCAAGGGTTTCTCCGGACGCTTCCTGATCGACGACAGCTTCCTCAGCGAGGAGGGCGTCACGGACTTTTCAAAATACCGCGTCACAGCGGGGGTCCCGCTTGCGCCGGACTTCTTCGTGCCGGAGACAAGCGTCGCGCCCCCCGGGGCGCTCGACTGAGGCCCCTTCCGACAGGTCACATCCGTTGATCTTCACCCACAAGCCCGTCGCGGGCGACACCCAGACGGTGCTGGAGCGCCGCTACCTCGAATTGCAGGAGCCGATCCCCGAGGACACGGTCTGGCTCGACCTCGTACGCCCGATGCGGGAGGAGGAGGTGAAGGTCGAATCCTTCCTCGGCATCACCGTGCCGACGCGGGAGGAGATGAAGGACATCGAGCCCTCGGAGCTGCTCTACGTCGAGGCCGGCGCCCGCTACATGACGGGCCGCGTGCTCTCCCGCGTCAGCGATTCCGAGGAGCCGGGGCTGGCCGGCATCACCTTCATCCTGCGCGACAACCGGCTCATCACCGTGCGCTACGAGGAGCCGCAGGCGTTCCGGATGTACACGCAGCGCGCCGGCCGGGCGACGGGCAACGGGCCGTCGCGCTCGGTCTCGGGGGAGTCGATCCTGGCCGGGCTGATCGAGGCGGTGATCGACCGCGCCGCCGACGTGCTCCAGCTCCAGGGCGAGCGCATCGACCGCCTCTCGCGAAAGATCTTCGAGGACAAGGGCGACCCGTCCTCGCGCAACAACGCGCTGCAGGACACGCTGCGGTCGCTCGGGCGGCACGGCGACCTGATCTCGAAGCAGCGCGAGAGCCTGGTCTCGATGGAGCGCATCCTGCTCTCGCTCTCGGCCACCTACCGCACGGCGAAGGCGCCCCGCGAGCTGCGCGAGGACGTGCGCTCGACCCTGCGCGACCTGCAATCGCTGGAGGAGCACGCGACCTTCATCTCGGCCAAGATCCAGTTCCTGCTCGACGCGACGCTCGGCCTGGTGAATCTCGAGCAGAACAACATCATCAAGCTGTTCTCGGTCATGGCGGTGGTGTTCATGCCGCCGACGCTGATCGCCTCGATCTACGGCATGAACTTCAAGACCATGCCGGAGCTCGACTGGCATTTCGGCTATCCCGCCGCGGTCGGCATGATGGTGGTGGCCGCGGTGCTGCCCTACGTGTTCTTCCGCTGGAAGAAGTGGCTGTAGGGGCGCCTGACCCGAGGCGGATCTCGCGACGTCAGGCGTCGACAATACGCTCGTAAGGGACCCCGTCCTTCCGGGCGAAGCGCCAGTTTCCATCCGCATCCATCGACGCCTGAAGGTCGTCCTGCGGGTAGGTCGCCACGTCGCCGGGGCTGCGGTCTCCGATCTCGAGGATGAGGCAGTCGCGGTCGGTGCGGTTCTCCAGATGGTGGGCCGTCCCGTTCGCGGGGAAGCCCGCCACCATGCCCGGCCGCAAAGGCATCGCGCCGGCATCGGTGAACAGCGTCGGCGCGCCTTCGAGGACGTAGATGAACTCGTCCTGGCACGCGTGGCGGTGGTGGAGGGCCGACACCGCGCCCGGCGGCAATCGCGTGAGGTTGACCCCGAAGTTCCGGAGACCGAAGAGGTCGCCCAGCGGCTGCTTGATCCGCCCCTCCATCCGCGAGGCGAAGGGCTCGGGATAGCTGCTCCGCTTGACCCGGACGGGGGCGTCGGCGGCGCAGATGGCCGGTGCATCGGTGGTCATCGCGAACACTCCGTTTTGCGGCGGCCGGGTGGCGGGGGATGGACGACCGCGTCCGGCCAGGGATTCCTGCCGCCGCGCAGCCAGTCCAGCGCATCCGTCCAGAACGTGCCGCTCCGGCGAGCCTGGAACAGGCCGAAATGGCCGATCGCCGCCATCCCCAGCGCGGCCGGCGTCAGCTGGACCTGCGTCCGCGGACTGCCGGTATAATAGTCGAGCCCCCGCCGGATCGCCGACGGCGTCCCGAACGCGTCGTCCGTCGTCGCGATGGCGAGGATCGGGGCTCCGACGGCCGCGAAGCGGGCGAGGATCACCGCGCGCTGGTCCTGCGGATAGCTCAGCTCCATCCGGGCACGACGGAAACCCCACTCGTACGCCACGCCGGCCGGGAGATCCTCGAGCCAGCCGAGGCGGCGTCCCGGGAAGTAGCCCGCGAGGGCCGTCACGGCCGGCATCGCGAGATGCCACTTCGCCACCATGCGGAGCCGGCTGCCGGCGGCGTAGTCGGGCCAGTAGGCGAACTGGGCGCCGACGGTGAGGAAGCGGTCCACGCGGTCGGCGGCCTCCGCGAAGCCGGGAAGGAAGCCGCCGATGCTGTGTCCCACGACGGAGAGCGGCCCGCCGCGGCACCCGTGCGCCCATCTGACGACGGCATCGAAGTCCAGCTCGCCCCAATCCCGCCAGCGGATGCCGCACGCCTTCAGGGTAGGCGGTCGGGATGCGCCGATTCCCCGGTAGTCGTAGGTCAGAACCTCGAAGCCGTGCCCGGCGAGGAAGCGTGCGTAGGCGTGGTAGGAGCGCGCGAGGACCCCGGTGGCCGGGTTGACGACGACCATGCCCGGGAACGGCGCCCGCCGCGGGTCGGCGCGCCAGAGGTGGCCGTGCAGCAGGTAGCCGTCCCGGCACCGGATCGCGACCGCCTCGGCGAGGACGCGTCCGACGGCGCCGGGGGCGTCGATCACCGGCGCCGTCACGCTCGCACCGGCACGGGCGGCGCGGCGGGGACCGGCCGGTCGTCGATCGGGAAGTGGAGCAGGGCGGCGACTAGGCCCGCGAGCGCCGTCGCGGCCCAGACCGGACCGTAGGAACCGGTCGCATCGAGAACGACGCCCCCGAGCCACGCGCCGAGGAACGATCCGATCTGGTGGCTCAGGAAGACGATGCCGAAGAGCGTGCCGAGATGGCGGACCCCGAACACCTTCGCCACGAGACCGCTCGTCAGCGGAACGGTGCCGAGCCAGGTCAGGCCCATGGCGGCGGCGAAGAGCACGACGACGGCTTCGGACTTCGGCGCCAGGGCGAAGGCACCGATCACGACGCCGCGGATCAGGTAGAGCCAACCGAGGACGTGCTGCTGCCGGAAGCGGCCGCCGAGCCAGCCGCAGCCCCAGCTTCCCGCCATGTTGAAGAGGCCGATCAGGGCGAGCGCCGTCGCGCTCAGGCCCGCCGGCATGTGGCAGAGGGAGAGGTAGCCCGGCAGGTGCGTCGCGATGAAGGCGAGCTGGAAGCCGCAGGTGAAGAAGCCGAGCGTGAGAAGCCGGTAGCCGGGGTTTCGGCAGGCCTGCACGAGCACGTCGGACAGATGGCCCTCCGTCGCCGCGTCGTCGGCCGCCGACCGCCGGCCGCCGCGGCCGAGCCAGACGCCGAGGGGGGCGACCGCGAGGATGATGCCGGCAAGGGCGAGAAGGGCGGCCGTCAGGCCCGCGGCCGACGTCATCGCCTCGGCGAAGGGCACGAGCAGGACCTGACCGAGCGAGCCGCCCGCGCTCGCCAATCCCAGTGCCGAGCTTCGCTCCGCCGGCGAAGCCGCCTGACCGACCGCCGTCAGCACGACGCCGAAGCTCGTGCAGCTGATGCCGATGCCGACCATCAGACCCATCCCCAGCAGCAGCATCGGGCCCGACGGCGCCAGGGCGGCGAGCGCGAGGCCGCCCGCGAAGACGAGGCCGCCGAGGGCGACGACCGGGGCGACGCCGTAGCGGTCCGCCGCCGCCCCCGCGAAGGGTTGGGCGAAACCCCAGACGAGGTTGTGAAGGGCGATCGCGAGGGCGACCGTCGCCACCGGGATCCCGTGGTCGAACGAGAACGGCCCGAGGAACAGGCCGAAGGTCTGCCGGATCCCCATCGCGCCGCTCAGAACCAGGGCCGCGGCCGCCACGACGAGCATCGTGCTGCGCCCGCGTCCCGGTGACATCCACCTGCGTGAGACCTCTGCCATCGGACGGTTCCTCCGGCGCGGAAGGTCGCAAGCGGGCGTCGGCGCGGCAAACGAGAAGATCTCCACCACCGATGAGCGGCGCTCACGAGGAGGCGGAGCCTCGTCGCGGCGACCGGGCCGAGGTCAGCCGACGGCGGTCGGCACCGCCGGAGACGACGGCCCGGCGTGGTCCGACGCGAAGGCTTCGGCCTTCGTCAGCAGCCAGTCCTTGAAACGGCGCAGATCCCGGTCGTGCTCGGCCATGTCCGAACTGACGAGCCAATAGGTCGTCGCGGCCGGGACGGCCGGCCCGACTTTGACGAGCGTCCCGTCCCGAAATTCGCGCTCCATGAGCGACATCCGCCCGAGGCTCACGCCCAGGCCCGCTTCCGCCGCCTCGAGCGAAAGCTGGATCGTATCGAAGTGCATGGTTCCGTTCGGGAGAATCTCGGCCGCACCCGAGGCGTCGAGCCAGGCCTGCCAGTCCTCGCTGAGGGAGTTGACGTGGAGCGTCGTGGCGCGGGCCAGGTCGATCCCGCCCTGCATGTCGGCGACGGCGTCGCGATAGGCGGGGCTGCAGACGGGAACCAGCCATTCCCCGAACAGGCGCGTCCAGTGCCCCGTCGAGACCGGGATACGGCTCATGCGAATGGCGAAGTCGAAGCCGTCGACGGGAAAGCCGACCTGCCGGTGCGAGGTGTCGATCCTGATCGCGATTCTCGGATAGCTGGACCGGAACTCGTGGAGCCGCGGCAGAAGCCACCGCGAGGCGACGGTCGGCGCAGAGCTGATCGCGATGGTTCGGCCGGAATGCGGCGTCGGCAGTCGCCGCGTTCCGACGATGATGAGCGACAGGGCCTCGGACACGTAGGTGAGGTAGTCCGCCCCCTCGCGTGTCAGCGAGAGCTTGCCCGCCTCCCGCCGGAACAGTTTGACGCCCAGCGCCTCTTCCAGGCCGACGATGCCGTGGCTGACCGCGCTCGGCGTCACGTTCAGTTCGGCCGCCGCCCGCGTGAAGCTCAGATGGCGGCCCGCGGCATCGAACAGTCTGAGGGTCGAGAGCGGTGGGGTACGGGTTCGCATCCCTCCTCCGGAGCGGCGTGAGACGAGCCGAGCGTAGCAGGTGTCCCGTTGTCCGGCACCGGTCTCGAACGGCCGCCGCGCGCCGGGACCTCGGTGGCGCGGCGGGCCCGCGGCCGCTCGGCATCCCATCCGGCCGTCGACCGGACCGGTGTCCGGCCGATCGCACCCGGCGGGCGCCTGGGTTTTTCTTCACAACCCGCCGGGAAAGACCCGGCACCCACGCGCGGTTCGGGCTTTCGAAGGACAAAATGCCTTGGCCAATCCTCGGAAATGCAACGCGTGCGACGGGCGAAGCGGGTGCAGTACCCGTCCGACCGCACGCCGTTCATCCACGGTCAGTGCGCCGCCCGACGCGCCCGTCGAACGTTCATCGAACGAATCCGCCGCCGCGAAAATGTTCAGACGGCACGGATTCGCGACGTCCGATCTTCCAAAAACTTAACAATCGTGGGGGAGGCTCGCGGCGGAGAGGTTGCCGATATGTCATCCGCAGGTACGTTTCGGGTCTGTGAGACGGGCGGTCCGCCGCTGCGGGAGGCGCTCGCGGAGGCGGTCGCGCTGCCGTCCGTGCTCACGACGATGCTGCGCAGCCTGATCGAGGCGTGGCCGGACGAGGTCTACACCCGGCCGCTCGTGACCACGCGCTTCCTCGGCCAGCGGACGACCTATGTCTGCGACCCCCAACTCATCCGCAGCCTGATCGTCGATCAGGCCGGCGCCCTGGAGCGCGAGACCTTCATGCTGCGGGCGCTCGCCCCCGCCCTCGGCTCCGGCATCCTGACGGCGGACGGGCCGCACTGGCGCGGGCAGCGGCGGACCGCCGCCCCGATGTTCCGGCCGGACCGGGTCCGCGACTTCATCCCCGCCATGGCCGCGGCGGCCCACGCCACCCGCCTGCGCTGGCTCGGCCGGACGCCCGCCGACGCGCGCGCCGAGACGGAGCGCGACCTCCTGCCGGAGATGATGCGCACCACCTTCGACGTCATCGTCGCGACGATGGTGTCGGGCGACAGCCGGCTCGAGGTCGAGCCGTTCGGGCGGGCGATCGACGCCTATCTCGGCCAGACGGCGTGGAAGATCGCGCTCTCGATGCTGCGGGCGCCGGCCTGGACGCCCCATCCCGGCGCGGGGGCGGGCGCGCGGGCGGCGCACTACCTGCGCAGCGAGGTGGCGCGCACCGTCGCGCGGCGGCGCGACCGCGGCGAACCCGGCGCCGACCTGCTCGGCCTGCTGCTGCAGGCCAGGGACCCGGAGACGGGGGAACGCCTGTCCGACGAGGGCCTGATCGACAACCTCCTGACCTTCGTCGCGGCCGGCCACGAGACCACGGCGCTCGCCCTGACCTGGACCTTGCGGGTGCTGGCCGACCACCCGGCGGTGGAGCGCCGCGTCCTCGACGAGATCGCACGGCTCGGCGCGGATCCGGCCGCCGACCCCGAGGCGGTGGAGCGGCTCGCCTTCACCCGCCAGGTCGTCCTCGAAGTGATGCGCCTCTACCCGCCGGCGCCGCTGATCGTCCGGCGCACCGCGGCGGAGGTGCGCCTCGGCGACAGGGTCATCCCCGCCGGGGAATCGGTGCACGTGCCCGTCTACGCGCTGCACCGGCACCTCTCGCTCTGGGACAGGCCGGAGGTCTTCGATCCGGACCGCTTCGCACCGGCGCCGACGGCGTCGCGGGATCGCTACGCCTACCTGCCGTTCGGCGCGGGTCCGCGCGTCTGCATCGGCATGGGCCTCGCGCTGACGGAGTGCCTCGTCATCCTCGCCACGCTCCTGCCGGCCTTCCGCTTCGTGCCCGTGCGCGCGGAGATGCCGGAGGCGCAGTTCCGCGTCACGCTCCGGCCCAAGGGCGGCATGACGATGAAGGTCGTCCCGCGTCATGTCCGCTGACTCCGCCCCCGAGACGGATTTCGCCCCCAAACACTTCGCATCCAAGACCGACACCATGCCCGAGACGCGCCGCGACGACACGACACGATCGACCGAGCGTTTCGGCTCGCTGATCGACCGGATCCGGCGCATCGACACGGTCGACGGGCTGCCGGCGCGCTACAGGCTGCAGGTCCGCGCGGGCCTGCTCGACGAGACCTTGAAGCTCGCGCACTACTCGGCGGTGACCCACTTGGTCGTCGCCGTCGCGGTCGCCTACTTCTTCTGGGATTCCGCGCCGCGGGCCTACCTGCTCGGCCTGCTCGCGGTGGTCGCCGTGGTGATCGCGGCCACCCTCTACATGACCTGGCTCTACCAGCGCATCTTCGGCAGCGCCGTGTCCGAGCTCGGCGTCGCGCGCGGCTACCGCCTCTCCGGCGGGTTCGCGTTCGCGCTCGGCCTCGCCTGGGCCACCATGCCCATCATGCTCTTCAGCCCCGCCAGCAGCGACGAGCGGCTGCTCGTCGTCGGCATCGCCGCCGGCCTGATCTCGGACGCCTACGTCGTCGGCCCGCTCCTGTCGGTCTCCTACCTCTTCGCGGTTCCGGTGATCCTCGGCAGCTTCATCGGGCTCGCCCGCAGCGGCGAGCCGATCGCGCTGAGCATCGCCGTCCTGCTCGTCGTCTACGCGAGCTTCGTCGGGCTGAGCGTCCGCCGGATGAGCCGCCTGTCGCGCCAGCGCATCCTGGACCGTGTCCGCGTCGAGGATCAGAGCGAGACCATCGGCCTGCTCCTCAACGAGTTCGAGGAGAATTCGAGCGACTGGCTCTGGGAGACGGACGAGACCGGCCGCTTCCAGCACGTCTCGCCGCGGATGGCGCAGGCCCTGGGCTGCCCGATCGAGCGGCTGCAGCGGAGCGCGTTCCGAGACCTCCTCGTTCCGGGCGCCGACGCGCGGTCCGACGAGGCGCGGGGCCGGGATCGGGGCCAGGATCGGGGCCAGGACTGGAGTGAAGACCGGGGCGAAGACCGGACCGCCGACCTGCTCGACCAGCTTCGGCAGGGCCGGGCCTTCCACGAGCTCCTCGTCGCCATCGAGACGCCCACCGGCCTGCGGTGGCTGGAGCTGAGCGGCAAGCCCTTCACCGATCAGCGCGGCCATGTCGCGGGCTTTCGCGGGGTCGGCTCGGACGTGACGCAGCGCCGCGAGGCGGAGGCCCACATCGCCTACCTCGCCGCGCGCGACTCCCTCACCGGCCTGTCGAACCGGGGCATGTTCCACGAGGTCGCCTCGGAGGCCTGCGCGGCGGTCGCCGCCTCGGCCCGAGGCGATCTCGTCAACCTGCTCTATCTCGACCTCGACGGCTTCAAGAAGGTCAACGACACCGCCGGCCACGGCGCCGGCGACGCCCTGCTGCGGCAGGTGGCCGACCGCCTGCGCGCCAGCGTCGACGCGAACGCGCAGGTGTTCCGTCTCGGCGGCGACGAGTTCGCGATCCTGCACCGCGGCCGGGAGGCGGCGGAGGCGGAGATCCTGGCCGAGGCCGTCATCGCGGCCCTGCACCGGCCCTACCTCATCGACGGGGTGCGCGCGGAGATCGGCGTCAGCATCGGGATCGCGCGGGCGCCGCAGGACGCGACCGAGCTCCAGGACCTGCTGCGCAAGGCCGACCTCGCCCTCTACACCGCCAAGGAAGCGGGCCGGGGCCGCTGGCAATGCTTCGACGCCGACCTCGAACGGCGGGTCCGGCGCTGGCGGGAGCTCGACGGGGCGATGCGGGCCGGCCTCGCCGGCGGCGAGATGGAGCTGCACTACCAGCCTCTGGTGAACCTGCAGGACGGCGAGGTCGTCGGGTGCGAGGCGCTGCTGCGCTGGACCCGGCCCGGCCACGGCCCGGTCTCGCCCGCCGAGATGATCCCGATCGCCGAGAGCACCGGCTTCGTCATCACGATCGGGCGCTGGGCCCTGCGCAAGGCCTGCGCGGAAGCTCTCAACTGGCCGGCGCATATGCGGGTGGCCGTGAACATCTCATCGACCCATTTCCGCCTGCCCGACTTCTACCGGGAGGTCGAGGCCGCGCTCGGCGAGACCGGGCTCGCGCCGGAGCGGCTCGAGATCGAGATCACGGAATCGATCTTCCTGGCCAACACGCCGCACGTGCTGGAAAACCTCCGGGCGCTGCGGGCGACGGGGGTGCGGATCGCCCTCGACGATTTCGGGACCGGCTATTCCTCGCTGAGCTACCTGACCCAGTTCCCCGTCGACAAGATCAAGATCGACCGGGCCTTCGTGCGCGACCTCAGCAGCCGGCCGGAATGCCTGTCGGTGATCAAGGCGATCATGGTCATCGCCGGCGACCTCGGGATCGACGTCACGGTGGAGGGCGTCGAGACGGAGCAGCAGGCGGAGATGCTCCGGCTGCGGCGCTGCAACAGCGCGCAGGGCTTCCTCTACAGCCCGGCCCGGCCCTCCGGCGAGGTCACCGGGCTGATCGAGCTGATTCCCCGCGCGGTCAAGGAGGCGCGGCGGCCCGTCCGCCACGTCGCCTGACGGCGATCACAGGGCGAACCGCACCCCGGTGAGCGTCTCCGACATCGCCCAGAGCCGGTCGGCCGCGGCGCGGTCGAGGGCGTGGGCGGCGATCGCGGCGGGCTTCGGGCCGCCGCGCACCTCGCGGAACCCGTCCGGCCCGTAATAGCCGCCGCGCCGCGCCTCCGGCGCCGTGGCGGCGTAGAGGATCGGCAGGGCGCCCTGCGCCGCCGGCTGGCCGATCAGCGAGAACAGGATCCGCCCCGCCCGCTGCTGGAACGCGCCCGCCCGGTCGCCCCGGCGGAACACCTCGGTGACGGCGAGCCCCGGATGCGCCGCGAGCGAGGCGATGCCGGAGCCCGCCGCCGCGAGCCGCCGGTCGAGTTCGAGGGAAAACATCAGCAGCGCGAGCTTGCTCTGCCGGTAGGCGGGCTGCGCCGCGTAGGTCTCGCGCCAGTGCGGGTCGTCGAACCGGATGTGTCCGCTGCGATGGGCGAGGCTCGCCACCGACACCACCCGCGCCGAGGGGCTCAGGGCCGGCAGGAGCAGGCCGGTCAGGGCGAAATGGCCGAGGTAGTTCGTGGCGAGCTGGCGCTCGAACCCGTCCGCGCTCTCCTCGCGCCGGGGCACCGCGGCGATGCCGGCATTGAGCACGAGCCGGTCGATCGGCGCCGCCGCCGGCCAGTCCCGGGCGAAGGCGCGCACGCTGTCGAGCGAGGCGGTGTCGATCGGGCGCACGGACAGGTCGGCGCCGGGATGCGCCCGCCGGATCGCCGCGGCGGCGCGCTCGCCCTTCCCGAGGTCGCGCACCGCCAGCACCACCGAGGCGCCGGCCCCGGCCAGCGCCCGCGCCGTCTCGAACCCGAGCCCGGCGCTCGCCCCCGTCACCACGGCGCGGCGGCCGGCCTGGGAGGGGATGTCGGCGACGGTCCAGCGCTGTCTCGCCATCGGGCGGTGGTCCTCACGGGTGTCGGATCGAGGGCGGTCCCGCGCTGCGCGACGGGCCGCCCATCCCCGGATAGAGGGGCGACGGCTGCGGCGGAAGCCGTGATCGCGCCCCGCCTTTCAGTCGTCATTCGGTGATGGAAGGGCGCTAGCGTCGGGCCCGCCGCGCGACTCACCCCGCCGCAAACCTCGCCTCGGACGGGCCTCCTGTCGCGGCGGCTCCGAGGGCAATCGTGCGGGCGGCCCCGCTCTTGCGACGGGGGACGATCCGTCGATGGTACTACTTTTAGAAACGATGCGTTTCAATCGTTTCTGATTTTCAAACCCCGCGCAAAGGTCCATTCTCGCGGCGTCAAACAGCGGTCGCCGCGGCCCCGACCTCACGCCGCCCCGGCCCGCCCACGATCGAGGAGAGAGCATCATGGCCACGGTCACCACCCAGGACGGCACCGAGATCTTCTACAAGGATTGGGGCCCGAAGGACGCGCAGCCGATCATGTTTCATCACGGCTGGCCGCTCTCGTCCGACGATTGGGACGCGCAGATGCTGTTCTTCGTCGGCCAGGGTTTTCGCGTGGTCGCCCATGACCGGCGTGGCCACGGCCGCTCGGCGCAGGTGCCGGACGGGCACGACATGGACCATTACGCCGCCGACGCCTCGGCGGTGGCCGAGCATCTCGACCTGCGCAACGCCGTCCATATCGGCCATTCCACCGGCGGCGGCGAGGTGGCGCGCTACGTCGCGCAGCACGGCGAGCCGCAGGGGCGCGTGGCCAAGGCGGTGCTGGTGAGCGCCGTGCCCCCCCTGATGCTGAAGACCGAGGCCAACCCCGAGGGCCTGCCGATCGAGGTGTTCGACGGCTTCCGCAAGGCGCTGGCCGACAACCGCGCCCAGTTCTTCCTCGATGTCCCGGCCGGCCCGTTCTACGGCTTCAACCGCGACGGCGCGACGGTCCACGAGGGCGTGATCCGCAACTGGTGGCGGCAGGGCATGATGGGCTCGGCCAAGGCCCACTACGAGGGCATCAAGGCGTTCTCGGAGACCGACCAGACCGAGGATCTCAAGGCGATCTCGGTGCCGACGCTGGTGCTCCACGGCGAGGACGACCAGATCGTGCCGATCGTCGCGTCCGCGCACAAGTCGATCAAGCTCCTGCGCAACGGCACGCTGAAGACCTATCCGGGCCTGTCGCACGGCATGCTGACCCTCAATGCCGACCAGCTCAACGCCGACCTCCTTGCCTTCATCCGCGGCTGATCGGGACACCGGTCCGTCAAAGGAGGCGATGCCCGGATCGGGCCGCCACAACTCATTCCGTTTCGGGTTGATTGGTTGGTTTCGGACCTACCCCCGTCATCCCGGGGCCGCGCAGCGGAACCCGGGATCCACCCGTGATGCGCGGCTCAGCGTGGCATCACGGGTGGATTGCACGTCTCCGGCGCGCGCCTTCGGGTCCGGAGTCGCATGTCAGAGCCCCGGAATAACGGGAAGCCGCACCGAAGGCATCAACTGGAATCCGTATCGGGGTTTCGACCCCGCTCAGCCGTGTCGGTGGCGGTGGTGCAGGTCCGGGTAATGGACGTGCTTGTGCCGTATCGGCGCGTGCCGATGCCGGTGGGAATGCGGCTCCGTCACCGGTCCGTCATGGCCGTGCCGGTGGTGCTCGTCGTGCACGTGGCTGTGTTCGTGCTCCAGCGCCTCGTGGCTGTGCTCGTGGTCGTGCCGTTCCGCCAGATGCAGCCACAGGCCGATGCCCATCAGCAGTCCGGCGGCCAGAAGCTGTCCCGTGACCGGCTCGTGCAGCAGCACAAGTGCGACGAGCGCACCGATGAAGGGGGCCAGGGAGAAGTATGCCCCGGTGCGGGCGCTGCCGAGGTGGCGCAGGGCGAGCACGAACAGGACGAGGCTGACGCCGACGCCGAGAAACCCGACCGCCGCCGCCGCGGCCGTCGTGCCGAGCGGCGGCAGGCTTTCCCCGCGCAGCAGGGCCACGGCGAGGTTCACCGCGCCGGCCGCCAAGCCCTTGATGAGCGCGATCAGCACCGGGTCGGCCGAGGACAGCTTGCGGGTCAGGTTGTTGTCGATCCCCCAGGCCAGGCAGGCCGCCGCGATCAGCAGGCCGCCCGTGTCGAGGCTGACCCCTCGCCCCTGCCAGGACAGCACGAGGGCGCCCGCCAGAATGGCCCCCGCCCCGAGCAGGAGTTGCCGCTCCACGTTCTCCCGGAACACCAGCCAGGCGAGACCCATGGTCGCCAGCCCTTCGAGGTTGAGCAGCAGCGATCCCGACGAGGCCGTGGTGTGCTGGAGACCGAGCAGCAGCAGCAGCGGCCCGGCGATGCCGCCGCACAGCACCACCGCCGCGAGCCACGGCCCATCGGCCCGGCGCAGCGGGGCCTCCGGTGCTTCGAGACCGAGGGCCGCGCGGCCGCCATGAACCGCCAGAAGGCCGAGCCCCGCACCGAGATAGAGCAGCCCGGCGAGCATCTGCGGATCCACGCTGCCGAGCAGCAGCTTGGACAAGGGGGCGGCGGCCCCGAACAGAACAGCCGAGGCGAGGGCGAGGGGCACTCCCGGCCAAAGGTGGCTGTGCGTGCGGGTTGTCATGACCCGACCCGACCACCCCGCCCGCCGCACGGGCCGGGCGATGCGTCCGGCTGACGGCGGACGGCTCTAGACAACGCCGGCCACGTGCAGGGCGACGCCGGCCGCCGCGCTGGCCAGCAGCGTCGGGATCATGCCGGCCTTGAAGCGGAACACCGCCAGCACCGCCGCCGCCGTCAGCACCAGCGCCGGCCCGTTCAGGCTCGACCACAGGGGCCATTCGAGCTTCAGGCCGAAGCCCGGCCGCAGGGTGTCCACCTCCCGAAACAGGGTGTGCAGGGCGAACCAGACCGCGAGGTTGAGGATCACGCCGACCACCGCCGCGGTGATCGTGGCGAGCGCACCCGACAGGGCCCGGTTGCCGCGGAGCGCCTCGACGTAAGGCGCCCCGGCGAAGATCCAGAGGAAGCAGGGCACGAACGTCACCCAGGTCGTCAGCAGGCCGCCGAGAATGCCCGCCAGGTAGGGGTTGAGCGCGGCGGGCGCGCGGAACGCCCCCATGAAGCCGACGAACTGCGTGACCATGATCAGCGGCCCCGGCGTGGTTTCGGCCATGCCGAGACCGTCGAGCATCTCGCCGGGCCTGAGCCAGCCGAACGTCTCCACCGCCGCCTGCGCGACGTAGGCCAGCACGGCATAGGCGCCGCCGAAGGTGACGACCGCCATCTTCGAGAAGAACACGGCGATGTCGGCGAAGACGTTGCCGCTGCCGAAGACGGCGAGCAGCCCGGCCACCGGCAGCAGCCAGAGCAGCAGCAGCACGGCGCCGATGCGCAGGGACCAGGCCGCGTTCGGCCGGGCATGCGCCGGCACCCCGGCGCCGAGCAGGCTGTCGGCGTCGGCCAGGACCGGTCCCTTGGCTTTTCCGTGGCTGCCGCCCTCGAAGGCCGGCGACCCCGTACGGCCGCCGAGATAGCCGATCACCCCGGCCGCGAGGATGATCAGCGGGAAGGCGACGTCGAAGAAGAAGATGGCGACGAAGGCGAGGGCGGCGACGGCGTTCATCACGCCGTTCCTGAGCGCCCGTGATCCGACCCGGATCACCGCCTGCAGCACGACCGCGAGCACCGCGCATTTGAGGCCGAAGAACAGGCCGCCGACGAGGCCGACCCCGCCGAAGGCCGCGTAGACCAGGCTCAGGACCATGATCGCGATCATGCCCGGCAGCACGAACAACCCGCCCGCGATCAGGCCGCCGGCCGTGCGGTGCATCAGCCAGCCGATATAGGTGGCGAGTTGCTGCGCCTCGGGACCGGGGAGCAGCGTGCAGTAGGAGAGCGCGTGCAGGAAGCGCTCCTCGCCGATCCAGCGCTTCTCATCGACCAGGATGCGGTGCATGACCGCGATCTGCCCGGCCGGGCCGCCGAAGCTGAGCAGGGCGATCCGCGCCCAGACCTTCGACGCCTCGGCCAGCGACACACCGTGCGCGGGCCGGGCCTCAGGGCTTGGCGCCGTCCGCGCCGACATAGCGCTTCCGCTCATCGAAGGCCCGCGATCCCGTTGGTTGGTGGGGTGACGGGACTGACAATACGCCGGTTCCACCGCCCATGCCACCCGGTCCGGGACCTCATGCATCAGATGAGGTGGGCCGGGGAAGTCCCTCTCGAAGCGACGCTCTCGGGCTCGCCGAGGACGCCTGGACTCCGGCGGCGGCACGCCCCGGTTCCCAGCCCCGGCCCGCCCGCCTCGCCGGGGTCGCCTGTACGGATCCCGCTAAAACCCGTACGCTGCAGGCA
Organism: Methylorubrum podarium; assembly: GCF_040270385.1. Lineage (NCBI taxonomy): Bacteria > Pseudomonadati > Pseudomonadota > Alphaproteobacteria > Hyphomicrobiales > Methylobacteriaceae > Methylorubrum > Methylorubrum podarium. The sequence continues at coordinate 36,585 of NZ_JBELQE010000133.1, forward strand.
TGTTTGATGAGCGCTCCCAGGCAGACCCGCATCTGATGCGGACCGCCGAGCTCATGGCCGAGACGGGCTCTTTCGAGGACGTCCTGTCCATCCTCGCGCGGACGGGCCGCCGGATCGCCGGATCCGACGGGATCGCCGTCGTGCTGCGCGAGGATGACGCCTGCGCCTACGTCGCCGAGGACGCGATCGAGCCGCTGTGGACGGGGTGCCGCTTCCCCCTCGACGCCTGCATCTCCGGCTGGGCGATGCTGAACGGGAAGACGGCCGTCGTCCCGGATGTCGGCAGCGATCCCCGCGTCCCGGTCGCCCCCTACGCCCGCAAGGCGATCCGGAGCCTCGTCATGGTGCCGATCGGCAGGCCCGAGCCGGTGGCCGCGCTCGGTGCCTACTGGTGCGCCATGGTCTGGCTCGACACGGCGACGGTCTCGCGCCTCGAAACCCTGGCGCTCCAGGCCACGGCGGCCATCACCCGGCTGCGCGGGCTGCGCAGCGCCGAACCGGCCTCCCCCTGAAGGCCGGCCTGTGCGGGCGCTCCGGCCCAGTTTCGTCGTGACCCGCGATCCGGCCGCGGCTATGCAGCGGGCAACGGGAGGATGCATGCCGGTCTTCGTTCTCAAGGGCGCCCACCGCGCGGCCGACGGCCAGATCGGGCCTCCGCTGTTCGAGGAGACGATCACCGCGGCCAGCCCGAGCGAGGCCGTGCGTCTCGCCAACGCGCAGGATCTCTCGACCAAGGACGAGCGGGCGAACGCCCTCTGGCTCATCGACGCGCAGGGCATCCTGCACTGGTCCCTCCGGCGCGCCGACCGGGACTGACCGGGACCCGCGCCGTGACCCGCGCGAACAGCGGGGGAAAACCGGCCCCGCTCCCGCCGAATTGGTCTTTGCCGGCGCTTTCGTGCTAAGCCCGGAGGCAGCAATCCTCGACGGTCCCACTCGGGGTTTTTTGCCGTCCCACGCCCGATCCCTTCCGCGTCGGGACGCAGCGTGCCGCCGCCGGGACTTCACGCGGCGCGCGTTCTCGCCGAAAGAACTTTTATGAGCGACGACATCGACGCCAAGACCCGCGCAGCGGAGCGCGCCGAGCGGGCCGAGCGCATGGCCCGTGAGGGCCAGCAGGCCATGGCCGAGCATCTGGCTGCGGTGAAGGCCGTGGACGAGCGCACCGTGCGCCTGCGGGCCCTGCGGCTCGCCAAGGAAGCCGAGGAGGCCGCGGAGCGCGCCGCCAATCCCCCCGCGCCCAAGCGCGGCCGCAAGAAGGCGACGGCCTGAACCCCATGGCGATCGACCGTACCCGCCGCCCGAGCGATCCCCGTCAAGCGGCCGAGGCCGCCTTCCGGGCGGTGACGCGCAAGACTCCCGAGGCCGCGCCGGAGGCGCCCAGGGCGCCGGTCATTCCCGGCACGCGCGAGACCGTGTCCCTGCGCATCGACCGGGCGGTGCTCGAGCACTTCCAGAAGGACGGTCCCGGCTGGCAGGACCGCATCAACGCCGCCCTCAAGGCCGCCGCCGGCCTGTGAGGGCGAGGCCCGGCGGATGACCGCGCCCGTCCCGCCCGCTCCTCCGGGGAGGGCGCCGTGAGCGGCCCCTCCGACTGGCTCGGCCTCAGCCCCGACGAGACGACGGCCCTCCTCCTGTCCCTGCGCATCGCCTCCGTGGCGACGCTGGCGAGCCTGCCGCCGGGCCTGCTGGTGGCGTGGCTGCTGGCGCGGCGGCGCTTTCCCGGTCACGCCCTGCTCGACGGCCTCGTCCACCTGCCGCTGATCCTGCCGCCGGTGGTGACGGGCTACCTGCTGCTGCTCGCCTTCGGCCGGCGCGGGGTGTTCGGCGCGTGGCTCGCCGAGATCGGCCTCGTGTTCTCGTTCCGCTGGACCGGCGCGGCGCTCGCCTGCGCGGTGATGGGCTTTCCGCTGATGGTGCGGGCGATGCGCCTGTCGATCGAGGCGGTGGACCGGCGGCTGGAACAGGCGGCGGCGACGCTGGGGGCCGCGCCGCCGCTGGTGTTCCTGAGCGTGACCCTGCCGCTCAGCCTGCCCGGCATCCTCGCGGGCGCGGTGCTCGCCTTCGCCAAGGCGATGGGCGAGTTCGGCGCGACGATCACCTTCGTCTCCAACATCCCCGGCGAGACCCAGACCCTGCCCTCGGCGATCTACACCCTCACCCAGGTGCCGGGCGGGGAGGCGGGCGCGCTGCGCCTCACCCTGATCTCGGTCGCGGTCTCGATGCTGGCGCTCGTCGCCTCGGAGGCGCTGGCGCGGCGGATGAGCCGGCGGATCGGGGCGGGGGCGTGACGGGCGCCCAGGTCGCCCGTCCCCGTCCCCGTCACGCGTAGGCGTAGGGCCCGCCCTGCTCCAGCGCCCGCCGGTAGGCCGGCCGCGCGTGGATGCGCGCCAGCCAATCCGTCACCCGCGGCCCCGCGCCCGTGCCGCGGGCGGAAAACGCTTCGAGGGGGAAGCTCATCATGATGTCGGCGGCGGTGAAGTCGCTCCCGCAGAAATACGGGCGCTCGGCGAGTTCCGCCTCCCAGAAGGCGGCGTGGCGGCGCAGCTCCGGATCGACGAAGCCGCCCGTCACCCGGGCGGCGATCGCCCGCACGAGCGGGCGCAGCAGGGCCGGGCTTCCCGGCGCGAGCCGCGCGAACACCAGCTTCAGCAGGAGCGGCGGCATCGCCGAGCCCTCGGCGTAGTGCAGGGTGTAGGTGTAGCGGTCCCGCTCCGGCGTCCCCGGCGGCGGCACCAGGGCGCCGCCGGCGCGGGCCGTCAGGAATTCGACGATGGCGCCGGTCTCCGCCACCACCCGGCCGTCCGCCTCGACCACCGGCGACTTGCCCAGCGGATGCACCGCCCGAAGCGCCCGCGGCGCCAGCATCGTCGCGGGATCGCGCGGGTAGCGCGTCACCGTGTAGTCGAGCCCCAGTTCCTCGAGCAGCCACAGCACCCGCTGCGAGCGGCTGTTCTCCAGATGGTGGACGGTGATCATCGCGCGCCTTTTTCGATCCTGCGCCGACAACGCGGCGGGCGCCCCTTGTCTCCGTACCGGCTTTTCTGAGATGCCGGCCCGAAGGTTTCGGGAAGGCCGCATGACCATCGACGTCGACGTGTCCCTCCGCCGCGACGGTTTCACCCTCGACGTCGCCTTCCGCGCGGGCGCCGGGCTCACCGCCCTGTTCGGCCGCTCCGGTTCGGGCAAGACCACGGTGATCGACCTGATCGCCGGGCTGACCCGGCCGGAGCGCGGGCGCATCGCCATCGACGGCACGGTGCTGCTCGACACGGGCCGCGGCATCCGCGTGCCGGTGCACCGGCGGCGGATCGGCTGCGTGTTCCAGGAGGCGCGGCTGATGCCGCATCTCAGCGTGCGGCAGAACCTGCGCTTCGGCCGCGTCTTCTCCCGCGGCGCGGGCGGGCCGGATCTCGACGCGGTCGCCGACCTGCTCGGCATCGGCCCGCTGCTGGAGCGGCGCCCCGCCGGCCTGTCGGGGGGCGAGCGGCAGCGGGTGGCGATCGGCCGGGCTCTGCTCGCGCGGCCCCGGCTCCTGCTGATGGACGAGCCGCTCTCGGCCCTCGACGAGGCCCGCAAGCGCGAGATCCTGCCCTATATCGAGCGCCTGCGCGACGAGGCGGGCCTGCCGATCGTCTATGTCAGCCACTCGGTGGCGGAGGTGGCCCGCCTCGCCTCCACCGTGGTGGTGCTGGAGGCGGGCCGCGTGGCGGCGAGCGGCCCGGTCGATGCCGTGCTGCGCCGCTCCGACCTGATCCCCGATCGTGCCGAGGCCGGCAGCGTGCTCGCCATGCGGGTCGAGCGCCACGACCCGGAGGCCGGGCTGACGCGCCTGACCGGCCCGGCCGGCCCCCTCGACCTGCCGCTGATCGACGCCCCCGAGGGCCGCCGCCTGAACCTGCGGGTGCCCGCCCGCGACGTGCTGCTGGCGCTGGCGCGGCCCGAGGGTCTGAGCGCCCGCAACGTCCTGCCGGGCCGGGTCGCCCGCTTGCGGGAGGAGGGGACCGCCTGCCTCGTCGAGGTGACCTGCGGGGAGGCGACGCTCGCCGCCCGCCTCACCCGCGCCTCCGCCCGCGACCTCGGGCTCGCGGTCGGGCGCCCGGTCTTCGCCATCGTGAAGAGCGTCGCGCTCGATGCCGGAGGCGCACCGGGGGGCGGGCGGATCGAGATCTAATACGGCTTCCGTTTGATCACTTCGGCTTCTCCCCCGTCATTGCGAGGCGGAGCCGTGGCAATCCAGGGCGCGGCTTTTCCGGAGAGGGCGCGCCCTGGATTGCTTCGGCTCCGCCTCGCGATGACGGGATTGAGCAGGGCCCGAGGCAATCAACCGGGAACGGTATGAAGCACCGTCCCGGATCCGATATCAGGCCGGCGTTCGGGCCTGCCGAACCTCCTCAGAATTCGGGATCGTAGTCGTCGGCGATCGGCGGGGTCGCCTTCGGCTTCACCGGCCAGGAATCGGCGATGGCGCTCGGCGCGGCCCGCGTCTGCGGCGGGTAGGACAGCACCGAGAACCAGAAGGCCGCGGTCGCGACGGCGAAGGCCGCCAGGAAGACGTTGAGAGCACGCATGGATGATGCTCCTTGAGCAGATCGCTCCAATGTGTGGCCGTCCGTCCCGCGTGCGGGTGCCGCTGCACACACTTTCGCCCGGCTCGGGCGCAGGCGATGGTCCCTCCGATCGGCAACGATCGGCCCGGCCGTCAGGCTCACGGAATGATCTTGCCAGATCGGCCGGAAAGAAGAAAGGCGCATTCGACGCACATTTCGCGATGATTTGCCAGCTTAGTGAGGTTTTCCGCAGGTGCGGAGACGCACATCGTTCAGGATTTTCTTTCGCCGATCGCCGGAGACACTGTTGTAATTCTGCATTCAATATGCACTTTGCGGATCACTCCTCCCAAGGGGTACCAATCTCGACCTGCCCCGCGCCTTGACAGGCTGCGGGGCTTTTTGTTCAGGTGCCGCGCGCCCCGTTCGAGGAGGCGGGGGGGGCGGGTCTCCCGTCGCGGCGCGGCGGTCTCGAAGACCTTCGCCCGGAAGGGTGTCCGGCGCGCCGGCCCCGCATCGCCGCCGCCCGAACCGCGCCCCGAAACCCCTCTGCGCCGGGCGAAATCGCGCTATAAGCCGGCCCATGGCCTCCGACGACAGACCGCTCGCCCTCACCCTCGGCGATCCTTCCGGGATCGGGCCGGAGATCGCGCTCGCCGCGTGGCGGCTGCGGCGCGAGCGGGCGGTGCCGCCGTTCCAGCTCATCGGCGATCCCGCCTTCCTGGAAGCCACCGCCTACCGGCTCGGCCTGTCGGTGCCGGTGGCCGAGGTCGAGCCCGACGACGCGGTCGAGGTGTTTCCCCGCGCCCTGCCGGTGCTGCCGCTGCCGAGCGGGGCCACCGTCACGGCCACGCCCGGCGCGCCGGATTCGGCCAATGCCGGGGCCGTCGTCGAGTCGATCACCGCCGCCGTCGATCTGGTGCGTGCCGGCGTGGCCTCGGCGATCGTGACCAACCCCATCGCCAAGTTCGTGCTGACCCGGGTCGGCTTCGCCCATCCGGGGCATACCGAGTTCCTGGCGGCTCTCGCCGCCAGGGAAGGCCGCGAGCCGCCGCTGCCGGTGATGATGCTGTGGAGCGACACCCTCGCCGTCGTGCCGGTGACGATCCACGTCGCCCTGCGCCGGGTGCCGGACCTGCTGACGCAGGACCTCGTCGAGCGCACCGCCCGCATCGTCCACGCCGACCTGCGCGCCCGCTTCGGTCTGGACGCCCCCCGTCTCGTCCTGTCGGGCCTCAACCCGCATGCCGGCGAATCCGGCACCATGGGCACCGAGGACCGCGACGTGCTGGCCCCCGCCGTCGCCGCGCTCCGCAGCGAGGGCATCGACATCCGCGGGCCGCTGCCGGCCGACACCCTGTTCCACGAGCGGGCGCGGGCGACCTACGACGTGGCGCTCACCCCCACCCACGATCAGGCGCTGATCCCGATCAAGACGCTCGCCTTCGACGAGGGCGTGAACGTGACGCTGGGCCTGCCCTTCGTGCGCACCTCGCCCGATCACGGCACCGCCTTCGACATCGCCGGAAAAGGCATCGCCAAGCCGGACAGCCTGATCGCCGCCCTGCGGCTGGCGCAGCGCCTCGCGCAGAGTCGGGCGGACACCGTCCTGCCCTTCCCCGTCCGCGGCTGATTGTTTCGCGATGAGCCTCGAAGCGCTGAGCGCCGACGGCCTGCCTCCCCTGCGCGAGGTGGTGCGGCGGCACGGGCTGGAGCCGAAGAAGGCGCTCGGCCAGAACTTCCTGTTCGACCTCAACCTGACGGGCCGCATCGCCCGCTCGGCGGGCGCGCTCGACGGCGTCACCGTGGTGGAGGTCGGCCCCGGCCCCGGCGGGCTGACCCGGGCGCTGCTGGCGGCGGGCGCCCAACGGGTGGTGGCCATCGAGCGCGACCCCCGCGCGCTGCCGGCTCTGGCCGAGATCGCCGCGCATTATCCCGGCCGGCTCGACGTGATCGATGCCGACGCGGTCGGCTTCGATCCGCGCCCGCTGGTCGGCGACGGGCCGGTCAGGATCGTGGCCAACCTGCCCTACAACGTCGCCACCGTGCTGCTCACCGGCTGGCTCGGCGCCGAGACGCGGGACGACGTCTGGCCGCCCTGGTGGGACTCGGCGACGCTGATGTTCCAGCGCGAGGTGGCCGAGCGCATCGTCGCCGACGAGGGCGACCGGGCCAATTACGGCCGGCTCGGGGTTCTGTGCGGCTGGCGCACGCAGGCCACCATCCTGTTCGACGTGGCCCCCTCCGCCTTCGTGCCGCCGCCGAAGGTCACCTCCAGCGTCGTCCACCTGCGCCCGCGGCCCGAGCCGCTGCCCTGCCGGATCGCCGATCTGGAGCGGATCACCCGCGCCGCCTTCGGCCAGCGCCGCAAGATGCTGCGCCAGAGCCTGAAGGCCGCCACCCCCGACCCCGCCCGCCTGCTCGCCGCCGCCGGGCTGCCGGAGACGGCGCGGGCGGAAGAGATCCCGGTGGCGGGGTTCGTGGCGCTGGCGCGGGCGCTGGAGGCGGGGGGGTAGGGCGCGAGCGGGTGGCGTGCGCCCCTCAATGCGCCGGCAGCGTGCCCGTCTCCTTGTCGTGCTGGCCGAAGCGCTCGACCAGGGTGGCGCTGGCCTCGTTGAGGCCGACCACCTCCACCGCCTTGCCGTTGGCGCGGGCCTTCATCACCACGCGGTCGAGGGCGCCCACCGCCGAGATGTCCCAGAAATGCGCCGCGTGGACGTCGATGACGAGGCGCTCCACCGGCTCGCGCAGGTCGATGCTCTCGGCGAAGGTGCCGGCGGAGGCGAAGAACACCTGGCCCGAGACCCGGTAGGTGCGGGTGCGCCCGTCCGGCGACAGTTCGGAGACGACCCGGTTCATCCGCGCGACCTTCTGGGCGAAGAACACGCCCGACAGCAGCACGCCGACCAGCACGCCGACGGCGAGGTCGCGGGTGGCGACCACCACCGCGACGGTGGCGAGCATCACCAGGGAGGAGGGCAGGGGATTCGAGCGAAGCTCCAGCAGCGAGCGCCAGGAGAAGGTGTTGAGCGAGACCATGATCATCACCGCCATCAGCGCCGCGACGGGGACGATGGCCAGGAGATCCTGCAGCAGGACCAGCAGCACGAGGAGGAAACTCCCCGCCACCAGCGTCGAGAGACGGCCGCGGGCGCCGGACGAGACGTTGATGACCGATTGCCCGATCATGGCGCAGCCGCCCATGCCGCCGAACACCGCCGAACTCATGTTGGCGATCCCCTGGCCCATGCATTCCCGGTTCTTGGAGCTGCCGGTATCGGTCATGTCGTCGACGATCTGCGCGGTGAGCAGGCTCTCCAGCAGGCCGACCGCGGCGAGCGTCGCGGAATAGGGCAGGATGATGCGCAGGGTCTCCAGCGTCAGCGGCACCTCCGGCAGGGCGAAGCTCGGGAGCGCGGTCGGCAGCGCGCCGAGATGGGAGACGGTGCGCACGTCGAGCCCGAGCCAGGCGGTCAGCGCCGTCAGCACGGCGATGGCCACCAGCGGCGAGGGCACGGCGCGGGTGAGTTTGGGGAAGCCGTAGATGATGGCGAGCCCCAGCGCGATCAGCCCGTAGGTGGCCGGGCTCACGCCGGTCAGCTCGGGGAGCTGGGCCAGAAAAATCAGGATCGCCAGCGCGTTGACGAAGCCCGTCATCACCGAGCGCGAGACGAAGCGCATCAGCCGCCCGAGCTTGGCCAGCCCGGCGAGGATCTGGAACACGCCCATCAGGATGGTGGCGGCGAAGAGATACTGGACGCCGTGGTCGCGCACGAGATCGACCATCACCACCGCCGTGGCGGCGGTGGCGGCCGAGATCATCGCCGGGCGCCCGCCGGCGAAGGCGATGACGATCGCGATGACGACGGAGGCGTAGAGGCCGACCTTGGGATCGACCCCGGCGATCACCGAGAAGCCGATCGCCTCCGGGATCAGGGCGAGGGCGACGACGATGCCGGAGAGGGTGTCGGCCCACGGGCTCGCGAACCACGCGCGGGCGGCTTGTCTGACAGGGGACATCTGAGAAAATTTCCGCAGGGGGACGCGGCGCCGCGCGGGAGGCGGAGCGGGGAGGGCGTCTCGAATGCGTGATCCGGCGGATCGGCGGCCGGAAGAGCCACCCGGGCTTGCACCGGGTCCAGGCGAATGTCTCGGCTTGTAGAGCGTCGGGTGCTGCGGCGCAACGTGGCGGCCGGGCCCGGCTCAGGCGGAGGCCGCCGATCCTCGCGGCACGCTCAACGCGGCCTCCGGCCGCCGCGGCCGGGGCGCGTGGTCGGGCACCGTCGGCATCCGCTCGGCTCCGGCGCCCGCGGGATGGTTCGCCGCCGCCGCCGCGGCCGGCGCGCGCAGCGCCGCCAGGGCGTGCACCGCCATCGTCTCGCTGCGGCCCCGCAGGCGGTATCCTCCGAGCGCCTCGGCCTCGATGCCGTCGGGAAGGGCGGGCAGCCGGGCCAGGACCGCCTCCGAGATCAGCACGCTCCGCCCGGTCTCCCGGCACAGGCCCTCCAGCCGGGCGGTCGCGTTCATGACGTCGCCGAAATAGGCGATCTTGTGCCGGTCGACGCCGACCTCCGCCGTCACGACGCTGCCGCCGTGAAGGGCCGCGCGCAGCTCGGGAACGAAGCCGAAGCGGGCCTGCCATCCGTCCCGGTCGCCTTCGAGGGTCTGGCGGATCGCGAAGACGCAGGCGACGCAGCGTGCCCGCTCGATGCCCCGGGCGAGGGGCCAGGAGACGATGACCTGATCGCCGACATAGTCGTCGACCTGTCCGCGATAGCGCCGCACCGGCTCGGCGATCGCGGCGAAGACGGCCTTCAGGAGTTCCTGTGCGGCGAGGTCGCCGTGCCGCTCCGCGTAGGCCGTCGATCCGACGAGATCGAGGAACAGGAACACGCGCTCCTCGCTGACCGGGCGGTGGTAGCGCCCGAGGATGAGGCTCGTGAAGGTCTCGCTGCCGATCAGGTCGCGAACGCGCAGGACGGCGACGATCAGCGCCGAGACCGCCAGCGCGAACGGGATCGTGAAGAGCTTGGGCGTGACCGCTTCGAGGAAGGTCTTGTCGGCGATGCCGAGCGCCCAGATCAGCGAGCCGGTCACCGACATCGCGGCCACGATCACGACGACCAGGCTGATCTCGGCGGCCGCGAAATAGGCCAGCGTCGGCAGCTGCCGCAGGCGCCGGCTGTAGCTCGCGAGGAAGAGGCCGCGCTCGTAGGCGATCACCAGGAGCCCGACCCCCGTGCCGTAGAGGATACCGGCGGGCGTCGGCCCATCGCCGAACAGGACGCCGTGCAGCGCGCCGAACGAGGCGCTGACGGCGGCCATGGTCATCCAGAAGATCGGGGTGCCGTGCGACATCGTCCTCATCGGCTCCGGGTGCTGCCGCAGAGCAGGACGGGCAATCGCGGCGACAGCGTGACCTTCGAAGACTTTCCGACACCCTCCCCCTCATCGTCGTGCGGCACCGCACGGGCCGGGAAGACTGAGGACCGGATCGGGAATGCGGCGCGGATTATTCTCGACCGCCATCCGTGATGGATCATCGGCCGGCCGGCATCGCCTCAGCGCAGAAAACTCACCGCCACCGGCACCAGGATCGCGGTGAGGAAGGCGTTGAGCCCCATGGCGATGCCGGCGAAGGTGCCGGCGACCTCGCTGACCTGGAAGGCGCGGGCGGTGCCGAGCCCGTGGGCGGCGAGCCCCGCCGCGAAGCCGCGGGCACGCATGTCCTCGACGCGCAAGGCGCGCATCAGCGGCGTGACGATCACGGCGCCGGCCATGCCGGTCAGCATCACCAGCACGGCGGCGAGCGTCGGGTCGCCGCCGAGCGCCTCGACGATGCCCATGGCGACGCCGGTGGTCACGGATTTCGGAGCCAGGGCCAGCCGCACGTCGTCGGGGATGCCGGCGAGCCGGGCGAAGACCAGGGCCGAGGTCATCGCGGTGACGCAGCCGACGGCCAGCGCCGCGAGCATCGGCACGAGCGCGCGCATCACCGTCGCCCGGCGCTCGTAGAGCGGCACCGCGAGGGCCACGGTCGCCGGCCCGAGCAGGAAGTGCACGAACTGCGCGCCCTCGAAATAGGCGCGGTAGGGCGTGCCGGTGAGTGTCAGCACGAGGCCGATCATCCAGATCGCGTGGATCACCGGGTTGGCGAGCGGGTGGCGCCCCGCCGCCTGGAAGAGGCGGTCGGCCACGGCGTAGGCCAGCAGCGTCACCGTGAGCCACAGGAGCGGCGTGTGGCTGAGATAGACCCACAGCGCGAACTCGCCGCTCATCGCCGGTCCATCACCTTGGAGACCGCGACGAAGGTGAGTACGGTGGCCGCCAGCGTCAGGGTGACCGAGACGGTGAGCACGAGCGCGAGCGCGACCCCGTGACTCGCCAGCACGTCGAGCTTGCCGACGATGCCGACGCCGGCCGGCACGAACAGGATCGAGAGATGCGCGAGCATCCCCTTGGCGGTGCCCTCCAGCCCGCCATCGACCAAAGGCGGCGGCAGCACGCGCGTCGAGGCCGGCCGCGTCCGGTCGCGCAGCACCAGGAAGGCGAGGAGCAAGGCCATGCCGATCACCGGCCCCGGCACCGGCAGGCCGGCGGCGCGGGCCGCCACCTCGCCCAGAAGCTGGGCGAGCAGGATCAGGGTCAGGCTGACGATCATCGAGGAGTCCGGGATCCCGAAGGGGTCACCCCTTCGGCGGGGTGTCGGGGCAGCGCCCCGACAGTCTTCCAGGGCTCCGCCCTGGACCCGCGAAAGGGCTTGCCCTTTCGAAACCCGTGACCGGTCATCGCGCGCCGGCGGGCTCGCGGAAGCCGCGGGTGCGGGCGGCGGCGATGCCGGCCTCGTCGAAGCCCAGGAGCTTGCCGAGCCGCCAGACCAGCGCCTCCTCGAACTCGTGCAGGTCGCCGTCGGCGCCGGCCACCGACCACGCCATGGCGAGCAGCCGCTCCCGCTCCTGCGGGCTGCTGCCGTCGCCGCCGATCAGCTCGACGAGACTCGCCATGTCGCGGGTCTGCGCCTCGAAGGCGGCGGCGCGCTCGATCAGGCTCTCGGCCTCCGCGTCGCTCTCCGCGTAGCGGCGGCGCACGAGCCGCACCAGCCGCTCGCCCTCCGCCGGGTCGAGCACGCCGTCGGCGCGGGCGACGTGGACGAGGAGCGCGGTCGCCGCCAGATGCTCCTCGCTGCCGTCCGGCACCGTCTCGGCCGGGGCCGGCAGGCCGAAGGCCGAGGAGGCGTAGGCGAGGAGCCGCTGGAGAAGGGCCATGTCGGTTCCCGTCCGATGTCGGCGCCGCCATCGGGGCGGGCCGGGGTGGGTCAAGCGAGGGGGAGGGCCCGCCGGTCGTCCGCCGTCAGCGCACCGAGGCGATGCCGTCGGCGGTCGTCGAGGTGCTGACGTTCTGGCGCAGGTCCGCCTCGCCCAGCGTCTTCAGCTCCAGGCGCAGCAGCACGGTCTGGTTGCGCTCGCGCACGCCGATCGCGGTGGCGATGGGCGAGACGATGTAGTTGATCGAGACCGTGGTGCACTCGTCCTGATAGCCGCCGCCGAGGCTCATGCCGGAGAGGTAGGCCTTGCCCGGATTGCTGTAGATCGGCGAGAGGCCGACCGGGTTGGCGAGGTAGGCGGTGTAGTAGTCGGTGAAGGTGTCGCGCGTGTCGAGATAGTGGGTGAGATCGACGAGCGCCGAGCCGGTGACGAACCAGTTCGGGGTGATGCGGTAGGTGGCCGACGCCGTCACGCCCTCGCGGCGATGGGGGAAGCCGAGCGCCGGCTGCGCCTCGTAGTAGGAGTAGAACAGCGAGGTCTCGAGCGGCAGGAACGGCGAGAACCGCGCCGTCACGCCGGCCTCGAACCGGTTCACCGCGAAGTCGCGCTGGTCGAAGCGGGCGCGGGCGATGAAGCTGATGTTCTGGTTGGGCGAGAGCTGGAAGCGGCTGACGAAGTCCGAGCGGCGGTTCTCCAGGCCGGAATCGAGGCCGACATTGGCGAGATCGCCGCGGCGGAACGAGTTCACGCCCGCGATCTGGATCGACTCGCCGAACATCAGGTTGGCGTACCAGCCGGTCGGCGTCACGACGGAATATTGCGCGCCGAGATTGGCCCGCACGCCGCCCTCGACCCGGTCGTAGCCGGAGAACTTGTCCCACTCGAACAGGGAGGTGTCGTCGAAGACGAGGCTCTGCGCGTCCTCGTTCGGCAGCCGGCCGATGCGGGTCTCGGAGGGCCGGGCGATCACCTGGGCGATCGGCTCCAGGGTGTGGACGCCGAGACCGCCGAAATCGGCGACGAAGGGGTAGCGGTAGTCGAGGCCGATCGCCGGCATGACGCGGCCGGAGAAGCCGTCGTCGACGGTGGTGATGTTGTTCACCAGCGCGTTCTGGAAGCCCGACCGGCTCGGGTTCACGAAGAAGGCGTCGGTGCGCAGATAGGTGAAGGGCGTGAAGACCTGGCCGAGATCGTCGATGAAGCTGCGCCGCCAGGAGACCTGGGCCGAGAGCCGCGTGTCGGTGCCGCCTAAGCCCCGCACGATGCAGCGGTCGCGCACGAAGGTGGTGCAGGTCTCGTAGAGCGGGTAGCTGATCCCGTTGACGCTCGGGGCGAACAGGTAGCTGCCGGTGCGCGGGATGCCCTGGAAGTCGGTCGCCTCGCGGCTGAGGCTCGTGACGTTGGCCTCGAACCGCACCTCGCCGCCGAGGCCCTTCGGCCCGTCGATGCGCTTGTCGTAGTCGATCACCGGCAGGACGACGGGCTGCTCCTTCTGCCAGTCGAAGCTCGACAGGGCCTTGAAGTAGTAGCCGCGCGCCTCGAACCACGAGCGGTCGCCCTGGCCGATCAGGTAGGCGGTCGAGACCGCCTCGCGGAAATAGTCCGTGGTGATGTTCTGGTTGCGGATGCGGTAGTTGTCGAGGAACCACTTGTCGGTCACGCCGACGAGGTCCCAGCCCGTGCGCCAGTGCTCGTTGATGAAGAAGCGCCCGCGCGATTCGACCGAGCCGCGGAACTCGCGGTCGGCCGCGCCCAGCGGCCCCGGCAGGAAGGCCGAGGGCGTCGTCTGGAAGATGCCCGACAGGCGCAGGTTGTAGCTGCCGTTGTCGATCCGCTGGCGGAACTCGGCCTGGCCCAGCACGCCCTGGCGCGAGACGAAGGCGGGCGAGAGCGTCAGGTCGTAGCTCGGATCGAGGTTGATGAAGAACGGGGTCGCCACGCCGGTGCCGATCGCCGTCGAGGTGATGAAGCGCGGCGTCAGGAAGCCGGTCTTGCGCTTCACCGTCGGGTCGGCCGACTCGAAATAGGGCAGGTAGGCGACCGGGATCCCAGCGAGCTCGAGGGTCGAATCCTCGTAGCTGATCGTGTGGGTCTCATTGTTGTGGATGATCTTGGCCGCCTTGATCTGCCAGAGCGGCGGCGTCTCCGGATGGTCCTTGCACGGCTCGCAGGCGGTGTAGGTGGCGTAGTCGAAGCTCGATTGCTCGCCCGCGATTCGCTCCGCCCGCGGGGCGGAGATGCGGGTGCGCACCGTCTCGCCCTTGAGCTGGACGCTCTGCTGGATGCGCAGGGCGTCGACGAAGCCGTTCTTGAAGTCGTCGGTCAGCTCCATCCGCTCGCCGGTGACCAGCGCCCCGGTCTCGTCGGTGAGCCGGACATTGCCCTCGGCGAAGACCCGGCTCGTGCCGCGGTCGTAGCGCACCCGGTCGGCCTGGAGCGTGCGGGCGCCGTAATGCAGCTCGGCATTGCCGCGGGCGGTCACGGTGTTGCGGTCGTTGTCGTAGATCAGCTCGTCGGCCTCGACGAGCAGGCGCTGGCCCTTCTCGTTGCCCTTGGAGCCCGCGAGCTTTTCGAGTCCGGCCTGGGCATGGGCGCGCGGCGCGGCGAACCCGAAGGCTGCCGTCAGCAGTGCGGCCATGGAGACCGTGATCGCGATGTCGGCGACCTTACGCAACGCGTCCCTCGAACCCTGTGCAGCCCCCTGCACGACGATCACACCCGAACCCGACTCCACCCGGAGCACCGCGCATCAGCCGTCCTCCTGGTAGAGAAGCGTGAGCGTACCGAGCAAGCTCCCTACCACGGCGGGGAACCACGCCGCCACTGTCGGCGCGATCATGCCCGATGCGCCCAGCCCCTCCATGACCTGCCGCGCGACGTAGAGAACGAAGCCCGCGCTCACCCCGCCGAGCACCAGTTTCCCGACGCCACCAAAGCGGAAGAACCTTAAGGAAACCGTTGCCGCCACGAGGACCATCGCGAGGTAGAGCAGGGGCGTTGCCAGCAGCACATCGTACTGGAGGCGGTAGCGCGTGGCATCCAGCCCGGCCCGCTCGTGGCGTGCGATGGTGTCCGGAAGTTGCCAGAAGGGCACAGATTCCGGGGGGGTGAAGCGCTGGCGGATCTGGCTCGGGTCCAGCGTCGAGGCGACGAGGTAGACCTCGTGGCTCTCAGGGGGCTCATCGCGTGTGAGAACCCGCACATCGCGCAACTCCCACCAGCCGTCGTGCAGGGTGGCGCGGGCCGCCTCGACCTGCGCGGTGAAGATGCCCGCGTCGTCGAACTGGAAGACGGTGACGCCGGCGAGCGTCGTCGTGCCCTCGATCGCCGTCTCGGCGCGGATGATCGCCTGCCCATCAACGCTGCGCTGGCGCAGCCACAGGTCCTTGCCGGTGCCGGCCTTGGTGGATTTGGCGAAGATCTTCGCCTCGATCTCGCTGGAGCGCTGCTTGAGCGCCGCCGAGAGGGGATTGTAGGCGCCGATCGCCAGCGCGCCGATCGCCAGGGCCACGAAGGCGCCGGGCTGGAGGAACTGCCAGGCGGAGATGCCGGCGGCCCGCGCCACCACGAGTTCGAGCTTGCGCGAGAGCTGGAGCAGGGTGGCCATGGAGCCGAACAGCACCGCGAAGGGCAGCACGCTCTCGGCCACGGCCGGCGTCCGGTAGAGGGCGAGCTGCGCCATCAGCCCGGGCGAGGCCCCCTCCGCGTCGCCCGCGCGGCGCAGGAGCTCGACGAAGTCGAGGGTGTAGACCAGGACGAAGACGGTGAGGAACACGCCGAGGATGGTGCGCACGAAGCGCCACGCGAAGTAGCGGCCGAGGGTCGCGCCGATCAGCATGATCGTTCCCTCAGGCGCGCCCGGCCGCCGGGCGCCGCCGCAGGCCCCCCGCGAGCCGCCGCCCCAGCCGGCCGAGCCGCTCGTTCATGGTCCGCACCCGGGCGCCGCCGAAGATCAGCAGGCAGGAGAGGGCGATGGCCCCGAGCGGCGCGGCGTAGATCGCCACCACCGCGCCGGGGCTGCGCACGGCGGCGCTGCTCGCGGCGAAGCCGGCGATGCGTAGCGCCACGACGCCGAGCACGGCGCCGGCCACGGCCATGCCCCGGCCCTGCCGCGTGGTGCGGGGGTCGCCGAGCGCGGCGAAGGCGATGAAGGCGAGCGCCAGCGGGTAAAGCCAGGCGGAGAGCCGGTCGTGCAGTTCGGCCCGGAAGCGGCCCTTCTGCAGGCGGTAATAGCCCTCCCCCGTATCGGGGAACAGCAGCGCCAGGGTCGAGCGCTCGCGCGGCTTGTAGACGGTCTCCGCGTCCGGGGGCGTGAAGGCGGCGAGATCGACGGCGTAGCGCTCGTAGCTCACGATCGAGGAATCGCGGCTGTCCTTCTGCTGGCGGTGGATGCTGCCCTTCTCCAGGACGAGGTAGGTCTGCCCGTCCACCTCGGTCACGCGCCCGCGCTCGGCGAGGTAGACCACCGCCTTGCCGGCCTCGCGCTTGTCCTGGATGAACAGGCCCATGAGCGAGCCGTCGGGCCCGCGCTCGCGGAAATGGAAGGTGATGCCGTTGTCGAGCGCCGTGAACTGGCCCTCCTTGACGACGTTGGCGACGAAATCGCCGCGCACCCGCGTCAGCACGTCGCGCAGTTCCTGGAAGGAGGAGGGCATCACCTGGATCGTCAGGAAGGCGACCACGAGGCTGACGGCGAGCGCCAGCGTCGCGAAGGGCCGCAGCAGCTGACGCGGCGGCATGCCGGCGGCCGACATCACGATCAGCTCGGAATCGCCGTTGAGCTTGTTCAGCGCGTAGACGCAGGCGATGAACAGCGCCACCGGGGCGATCACGGTGATCAGCGTCGGCAGCGACAGGGCGGTGATGAACAGGAAGACGAGGAGCGTCTGACCCTTGGCCGTGACGAGGTCGAGCTCGCGCAGGGCCTGCGTCACCCAGATCGTGCCGGTGAGGCCGATCAGGCAGGTGAGGAAGGCCCCGAGCGCGATCCTGAATATGTAGCGCTCGATCTGCGTCATCCGCGCTGTCCGCCCCTCGAACCCGGTCCTCGCCACCTCTCACGGCGCCGGGCATTCTCGCCGGTCGCGGCCCGCAGGCCAAGCTGTCCCGATTGCCGAGCTTCCGGCGCCGGGGAGTCTCGGGGCGCCCGGATTGAGGCCGTTTCGCGGCGCGGCCGGCCGGTCACGCGGCGGGACGTTGCACCCGGCCCGCGGCGGCGCGCAGCCTTTTCAGATCAGGCCGAAGCAGCACGCCTCGCAACACCGCGCCTATCCTTGCCATCAACCGAAATCATATTTCACAGAGCATGTTGCGAAAACGCTGCGGATACTCAAATCTTTTCACGCCAGCCGCATTTTCGGATTTCGATTCACGAATGGCATGCATGATGACGCTTCGTCTGACGTGGACACCTTTAAAATAAGTCGAGGGGGAAGAAATGCAGAAGAGCGGGGTCGCCCTGCGTGTCGTCACGGCGTGCCTGAGCATCGCGGGGAGCGCCGCCACGGTCGAGGCCGCTCCGGCGACGCGCGCCGGCGAGCAGGTCGGCCTCACGGCCGGCTATCCCCTGCCGACCGGCGTCGTCATCGCGGTCGATACCGTCACCGTCGGCCGCGCCGACCGGCCGAACGCGCCGGATGCGATGGGCACCATCCCGTTCCTGGTCTGGGCCTCGCCCTACAAGCTCTTCGGCGCGCAGATCCAGCCGGTCGTCTCGTTCCCGGTCGCCTTCATCAGCACCCGCAACCCCGCGCCGCTGCCGAACCGCGACCTCAGCGTGAGGTACAACCCGCTGCTCGCCGGCGTGCTCGCCTGGAATCTCGGGAACGGCATCGGCGTGTCCTACCTGCTCGGCGCCTACCTGCCGTTCGGCGACCGCGGCTCGCTCGGCCTCGGCTTCGCGGGCACGCCGCTCCTGCCGCAGGCGGCCTCGGCGACCCTCCGCCAGACCTTCGCGGCGACCTATGTCGGCGACGGCAGCTACAACATCACCGCGTCGCTCTCCTATGGACTGACCCTGGATCCGCGCGCCCGCTTCGGCGGCCCGGTCGGGCAGGCGCTCGGGCCGATCGGCCAGGCGGACGGGCTCGGCCTCGACCTGACGCTGGTCAAGAAGTTCGGGAAGTTCGAGATCGGACCGGTGGCCTACGGCTCCCTCGACCTCGCGGTGGATCGCGGCGATCCGCTCTACCGCGACTACCAGAGGACCGGGCAGTTCGCGGTCGGCGGCCTCGTCGGCTACAATTTCGACCGCTTCATCCTGCAGGCCTACGTCGCCCGCGACATCGTCGCCCGGCAGACGCGCACCCGCGCCGGCCAGGTGCAGGACAACGAGGAGACCCGCGGCTGGTTTCGCCTCGTCCTGCCGCTCTACGCGCCGGGCGCGGGCCAGGGATCGGCGCCCCAGCCCACCCCGCTCGTGGCCAGGAACGAGGCGCGGCCCTGAGCGCCGCCCGCTTCCGTGCCCCGCGTTGCGTTCTGCGCCTCACCGGGTACACAGGTTCGCCGGCTGTCGCGGTGCCCGCGGCAGGCCGCCGGAACGCGGGTGGAAAGCGAAGAGCATCATGGCCGGTGGGATCGAAATCGCCTTTGAGCCGCTGTCGTCGCGCGGCCGGGGCGGCGACGTCGTCGTATTCGTCGGCGACGACCTCGCCCTGTCGGGGGCCGCGGCCGAGATCCTGGGTCGGCAGGGCGCCGACCTGGTCGCCCGCGCCGCCGCGAGCGAGCGTTTCAAGGGCAAGGCGCAGAGCGCGCTGGTCCTCCCGGCCCCGGCGGGCGTGGAGGCCGACCGGCTGGTGGTGATCGGCCTCGGCGGAGAGAAGGATCGCGCCAAGGCCGACTGGACGCTGCTCGGCGGCTTCACCGCGGGCAAGGTCGGCGCGCGCACGGCCCGGGTCGTGCTCGACTGGCCCGGATTTGCCGGCAGCGCCCGGGACGTGGCCGATTTCACCCTCGGCGCGCGCCTGCGCAGCTACCGCTTCGACCAGTACAAGACCAAGAAGAAGGACGAGGACGAGACCGGGGCCGCGCTGACCCTGCTCGTCGCCGACCCGTCCGCGGCGCAGGCCGCCGCGGGGGCGGCCGAGGCGGTGGCCGAGGGCGTGATCCTGGCCCGCAACCTCGTCAACGAGCCGCCGAACGTCCTCTATCCGGAGGAATATGCCCGCCGGGTCTCCGAGCTGACGCGCCTCGGCGTCGAGGTCGAGATCCTCGACGTGGCGCGGATGCGGGAGATCGGCATGGGCGCCCTGCTCGCGGTGGCGCAGGGCTCGGCCCGCGAGCCGCGGGTGGCGATCATGCGCTGGAACGGGGCGGACGATCCGTCCGAGCCGCCGCTGGCGCTGGTCGGCAAGGGCGTGGTGTTCGATTCCGGCGGCGTCTCGATCAAGTCGGCCGGCGGCATGGAGGACATGAAGGGCGACATGGGCGGCTCGGCCGCGGTGGTCGGCACGCTGCACGCGCTGGCCTCGCGCAAGGCCAAGGCGAACGTCGTCGGCGCCATCGGCATCGTCGAGAACATGCCCGACGGCAATGCCTACCGCCCCTCCGACATCGTCACCTCGCTCTCGGGGCAGACCATCGAGGTCATCAACACCGACGCCGAAGGGCGCCTCGTGCTCGCCGACGTGCTCTGGCACGTCCAGGCGACCTACAAGCCCAAGGCGATGATCGATCTGGCCACGCTCACCGGCGCGATCATCGTCGCGCTCGGCCAGGACATCGCCGGCCTGTTCTCCAACGACGACGCGCTCTCGGCCCAGATCACCGCGGCCGGCGAGGCGGCGGGCGAGAAGGTGTGGCGGATGCCCCTCATCCCGGCCTTCGACAAGGCGATCGACTCCAAGTTCGCCGACATGAAGAACACCGGCGGGCGCCACGGCGGCGCGGCGACGGCGGCCGCCTTCCTCAAGCGCTACGTCAACGACGTGCCGTGGGCGCATCTCGACATCGCCGGCGTCGGCATGTCCTCCACCCCCTCCGAGATCAACCGGAGCTGGGGCGCGGGCTGGGGCGTGCGCCTGCTCGACCGGCTCGTGCGCGAACACTACGAGCGGTGAGACGAGCGGTGAGCGCGGCCCAGGCGCTCCCCACCGGAACGGGCGCCGGTCCGGCGCAGGCGCGCGCCCCGCGCTCGGAGCGGGGCACCGAGCGGGGCGCCTGGGCGATCGCCGCGGCGCCGCTGCTGGCGGCGCTCACCGCCCTGTTCGCCGTCTTCCTCACCGGCTTCGATCAGCGCAGCGCGATGCCGCCGGACGTGGCGGCGCGGTTCTACGGCTTCTTCCTCGACCGCTACCCGCTCTTCGCCTTCGCGCTGGTCTACGGGCTCGTCCGCATCCTGGCCGTGATGGTGGCGCCGGGGCCCGCCCCCGTGGTCCGGCGGCTCGTCGGCGGCCTTGTCGGCCTCGCCCTGGTGCTGGGGCTGAGCCTGCACCCGACCTTCGGCGGGCTGGTGCTGCGGGCGGGCTTCGGCACCGGCAGCGGCGCCTTCCTCAACGGCACGCCGATGGTGCTCGCCTACACGATGGGGGCGGGGGCCGCCGCCGGCCTGTTCGGGCTCGCCATGGGCCTCGGCGCGCGCCTGGCCGGCCGGCCGGGTCCTGCGCCCGCGGCAAGCCGCTGGCGCCGGGCGGGGCGGGCGGCGCTCGGCGCGGTCGCGGGCTTCCTGGCGCTGTGGTTCGCCGCCGCCCTGATCGGGCTCGCCCGCGATGCCGGGTTCGGCCCCTGGCCGCGCCGCCCGCTCGATGCCCGCGACCTCGTCATCGCCGCCCTGCTGCTGACGGCTGCCGCGCTGCCGCATCTTCTGCTCGTGGCCGCGCGCCTGCGACCGCGGCGGGCGGCCTGAGCACGGACAACCCGGTCGATGTCTTCCGCAAGGCGGGCCGGTGTGGGTTGATCGAACGCGCCGGAAACGCTTAAGCCACGACGGGAAGCGGCGGCGTCGGCGGGAGGCCGGCCCTCATAAGCCGCGTGCCACAGGGCAGGAGGGATGAGGATGGCGCAGGACCGGAGCGCGGAGCGCCCTTGGCTGGCCGCCTATCCCCCCGGCATTCCCGCCGACATCGACGTCGACTCGGTCGGCACCGTGGTCGATCTGTTCGACCGCAGCGTCCTGCGCTTCGCCGAGCGCCCGGCCGTCACCTGCTTCGGCGCGAGCCTGCGCTACCGCGAGGTCGGCGCCGCGGCGCAGGCGGTGGCGGCGTGGCTCGCCGCCAACGGCTACGGCAAGGCGGGCCGGGCGAGCGAGGCGGGCGCGGAGGGGATCGGCGACCGCGTCGCGGTGATGATGCCCAACGTCCCGGCCTGTCCGGTGACGCTGCTCGGCGTGCTGGTGGCGGGCTGCACCGTCGTCAACGTCAACCCGCTCTACACCCCGCGCGAGCTCGCCGCGCAGATCAACGATTCCGGCGCCCGCGTCCTCTTCGTGCTGGAGAATTTCTGCCACACGGTCGCGCAGGCGCTGCCGCAGATGCCGAGCCTGGAGCGGATCGTCGTGGCGGGGCCGGGCGACCTGCTCGGGCTCAAGGGGCGGATCGTCGATTTCGTGTCGCGGCGGGTGAAGCGGGCGGTGCCGCCCTACGCCCTGCCGGCCGAGCGGACCCTGCGGTTCGAGGCGGTGGTGCGGGCGGGCCGCGGCCTCAAGCGGCCCCCGGTCCTGATCGAGCCCGGCGACGTCGCCTTCCTGCAATATACCGGCGGCACCACCGGCATCGCCAAGGCGGCGATGCTGACCCACCGCAACGTCATGGCCAATATCGAACAGAGCCGGGCGTGGTTCCGCGGCTCGGCGGAGGACGGCGACGGGCGCGTGGCGGTGACGGCGCTGCCGCTCTACCACATCTTCGCGCTGACCGCCTGCTTCCTGTTCTTCTTCCGGCTCGGCGGCTGCTGCCTGCTGATCCCCAACCCGCGCGACCTCGACGGCTTCGTGAAGACCCTGAGCCGCACCCGCTTCACCAACTTCGCCGGCGTCAACACGCTGTTCAACGCGCTGAACAACCACCCGAAGATCGGCACGGTCGATTTCTCCAAGGTGGAATACGTGGTCGGCGGCGGCATGGCGGTGCAGTCGGCGGTGGCCGCCCGCTGGAAGGCGATCACCGGCCAGACCATCCTCGAAGGCTACGGCCTGTCGGAGACCTCGCCCGTGGTCAGCGTCAACCCGCTCGGGCTCGCCGACTGGACCGGGACGATCGGCTATCCCTTGCCCTCGACCGAGGTGACGATCCGCGCCGAGGACGGCACGGTGCTGCCCTTCGGCGTGCCGGGAGAGCTCTGCGTGCGCGGGCCCCAGGTGATGGCGGGCTACTGGAACCGGCCCGAGGAGACGCGGGCGGCGATGACCGCCGACGGCTTCTTCCGCACCGGCGACGTGGCGGTGATGACGCCGGACGGCCAGATCCGCATCGTCGACCGGATGAAGGACATGATCCTCGTCTCCGGCTTCAACGTCTACCCGAACGAGGTCGAGGACGTGCTCGCCACCCATCCGGCGGTGGTCGAGTGCGCGGTCGTCGGCGCGCCCTGCGGCGAGAGCGGCGAGATGGTCGTCGCCCACGTGGTGCTGCGCGATCCCTCGGTGGAGCCGGACGCCCTCCGGGCGCATGCCCGCGCGAGCCTCACCGGCTACAAGGTGCCCCGCCGGATCGTGATCCAGGACAGCCTGCCGAAGACCAATGTCGGCAAGGTGCTGCGCCGGGCGCTGCGGGAGGAGACCGCTCCGACCCGGTGACGTCCCCCGACGGGATTGCCAAGCATCCTCGCCGTCGTCTGTCGGAGACGTCTTCGGAGGTCCGGCCTGCCACGGGAACTTGCAAGCATGGCTTGGTCACCGGTTCAGCAACCGGGACCACGTCCGCTGCGAAAGGCTGGCCTTCTTTTCACGAAGACGCCCTCCGGGATCGAGTTAGCCGGTTTTCCGCCTTATGCGGGGTCCCTGAGCGGCACGGAGCAGCATTCGGACGAGACACATCGTCAGGGTCTGGATGTGCGGATTGCGCCCCCGCGCGGCAGGACGCAAGTCCAAGTAATGATCGGGCTCGAAGATCCGATGCGTTTGCCTTTTCTCGAAATATCCAAATCTCATGTAGTGCTCGAAGGGATCGATACCCGACGATCGGACATCTCCGTATCGCGATGAATAGTATTTCTTCGAAAAAAGCGGATGAGGATCGATATCACAATACATTGACGACTCAAGATATTGAACAAGCAACGGGATCCCAGCGTCAAGTTTTGCGCCTGAAATTTTATTGTATTGTTCCGCGAAATACCTTGCGTCGAATAAGACGCAGGGATCGATACCGGTTCGGCTCGCAAGGTAATGCTCCAAAGGACTGGAGTCATTGCAAATAACGATGGAGCGATAATACGTTGAGTCGAACATGAAATGCGGATCACGCGTCAGGTGCCCACCATAGATATAATTCTTCAAAGCGCTTTCGGACGTCGGGATGTTATATTTTTCTCTGTACCATCTGGTATCGAACAGGGGATTTGGATCGAAGTTATTTTTCTCTCCTTCGACGAGAAAATGATAAAATGGTTCGATATCGCCAATGTGCGACAAGTATTTTCTGCGATACCAATCGCTCCAAAACAGGGGATGCGGCCTCGCTCCTCAGCGCCAGCCCAGAGTAATGTAGTGAATAAGCGGCGGAATAGTTGGCTCTCCCGCAGCCATATAGGTCCATTTATACCATCTTGAATTGAAAATCGGGTGCGGATCACAAATAGAAGTCCCGCCGAAAGTGATGAAATGGTCGATTGGGCTCTCGATTCGATCGAGCGCGATGCGTGATCCAGTCACGTACCAATCTGTATCAAAATAAGGCGACGGATTAAGACCTCTGAATTTTCCGGTACGACAATAATGCGCAGCCATGTCGTCAACTTTGACGCCGTCATGAATCTGCGCGGAGTACCAACGTCGATCAAAGAGCTCCATACCGTGGCCCTATCGATAAGCTCGACTGATAACGAGCAATATAAAAACTCAATAACGGTCTTTCGAATTTTTTAGACTGTATGCGCAACCTATACGACAAATGTTTCGCTGATTGCAAGCTGCGATCTGGGGGCCTAGGTCAGGTCGATAACAGCGGTCCGTCCGGTTGAGCTGCGCGCCGTGGAGATGAACGTCAGCTGGGACGAAGGTTCTGCGAGGGCCGCGGACGGGGGAATGGCTGATCGGTCGAAGGCCGCGGGGAGCGCACGAAACTGCAGCTTCCGAGATGCCGTTCCGCACCATTGTGCAGTGCGGAACCGCCCCCGCCAGCGATCATTCCCCCCTGACCAGGAGGTGATCGATGGCGCAGGCCCACGCATTCTTCGATCGGCTGATCGGCTGGATCGTCCAGTGGCCCTGGTGGGTCGCGAGCCCGGTTCTGATCGCCGGCTGCTGCGCGCTGGTGCTGCCCCTGCACGCGGTGGCGGACCGGTTCGCGCAGCGGGCGGTGAGCGGGAAGAGCCTGTTCTGGCGCTCGCTGGTCGCGCGCACCCGCGGGCCGAGCCGGCTCGGCCTGCTGGTCGTGGCCCTGGCGCTCGCGGTCTCCACCGCGCCGCTCACCTGGGAGATCCGGCTCGTCCTCAACCAAGTGCTGCTCGTCGCCTTCGTGACGCTCGCGGGCTGGACCTGCGCCACGGCGATCCACATCGCCACGGTGATCTACCTGCGCCGGTTCAAGCTCGACGCGGAGGACAACCTGCTTGCCCGCAAGCACTTCACGCAGATGCGCATCCTGGAGCGGGCGGCCCTGACCCTGGTGGCCATCGTCACCGCCGCCATCGCCCTGATGACCTTCGAGCCGGTGCGGCAATACGGGGTGAGCCTGCTCGCCTCGGCGGGCGCCGCCGGGCTGATCCTCGGGCTGGCGATGCAGCCGGTGCTCTCCAACCTCGTGGCGGGCATCCAGATCGCCATCACCCAGCCGATCCGGATCGAGGACGCGATCATCGTCGAGAACGAGTGGGGCTGGGTCGAGGAGATCACCGCGACCTACGTCGTCGTACGGCTGTGGGACTGGCGCCGCCTCGTGCTGCCGCTGACCTACTTCATCCAGAAGCCGTTCCAGAACTGGACCCGCGAGGGCGCCTCGCTGATCGGCTCGGTGTTCCTCTACGTCGATCACCGGGCGCCGATCGAGGCGATGCGGACCGAACTCC
The DNA here is from genome assembly GCF_040270385.1 of Methylorubrum podarium. Classification (NCBI taxonomy): domain Bacteria; kingdom Pseudomonadati; phylum Pseudomonadota; class Alphaproteobacteria; order Hyphomicrobiales; family Methylobacteriaceae; genus Methylorubrum; species Methylorubrum podarium. The sequence goes on from NZ_JBELQE010000133.1 coordinate 61,561, forward strand.
GGCGGATCGCGGGCGCGTCCCCGCTGTGGGACGGCAACGTGGTCAACCTGCAGGTCTCGGATGCGCGGGAGGGCGTGATCGAGCTGCGGATGCTGGTGAGCGCCCGCAACGCGCCCCAGACCTGGGACCTGCGCTGCGAGGTGCGCGAGAAGATGATCGCCTTCCTGCAGACGGAGCACCCGTCCGCCCTGCCGCGCCAGCGCGCGGAATGGGTGAGCCCCGAGCCGCCCCATCCCGACCGCCGGGGCGCGCCCGGATCCGGCAACGAGACCGGCAACGCGGCCGGCTTCCGCGGCGAGCGCCCGCTCCGGAGCGATCCCCGCGCCGCGGCGGCCTGAACGGGAAGGGACCCGGCGCGGTCGCGCCGGGTCAAAGGCAACCGCTTTCAAGCGATGGCCTTGGCTACTTTCTTGGCCTCGATCGCCGGCGCCCGCCTCCGCGGAAAGTCTCGGTTCCTTGGGCTTCCGCTCCGCGCGACGCTCTTCGCGCCACGAAGCGGTTCACCCGGCTTCGAGCGATCGCCCGCCGCCGGGTCCCCGTCCGTTTGCCTTACGGCGAGGACCGGATCAGCAGCTCGCGTGGCCGCACTGGCGCACGTCGTTGATGGTCTTGCGCATCGGCTCGACGCCGACGGCGCCGGGCAGGATCTCGTCGCCGATGACGAAGGCGGGGGTGCCCGACAGGCTGAGCTTGTCGCCGAGGCCGACATTCTCGGTCAGCGCCGCCTTCACCTCAGGCCCCTGCGCGTCCCGCTTCAGGCGCTCCACGTCGGCGCCGAACTCCTTGGCGACCGCGATCGCCCGCTCGCCGTTGATGCGGCCCTTCGTCTCGAGCAGCTTCGCGTGATAGTCGAACATCTTCTCGGGCTTGAGCTGCAGCTTGGCCGCGAGCGCGATCCGGCTCGCCTCCAGCGACTCGGCCCCGAGCACGGGGAAATCCTTGAGCACCACGCGCAGCTTCGGATCGGACTTGATCAGGGTCTGCACGTCGCCGAACGCCTTGCGGCAATAGCCGCAATTGTAATCGAAGAACTCGACCAGCGTGACGTCGCCGTTCGGATTGCCGGCGACGATGCCGTGGGGCGAGTTGACCAGCGCCTCGCGGGACTCCTTCAGGGCGGCGGCCTGGGCGAGCTTCTGCGTCTCCTGGGCGCGGCGCTCGCCCTCGGCGATCGCTTCCTGGAGCACGTCGGGGTTCCTGACGAGGTAGTCCTTGACGATCCCCTCGATCGCCTTGCGCTGGGCGTCGGTGAAGGGGGCGGCCTCCTCCGCACGGGCGCCCGCGGCCGCGCCGAGCGTGAGGCCGCCGGCGAGGGCGAGGGCGGAAACGGAGCGGAACAGCGTCATCGATACCTCGGAATGCGTGTCGGCGAGATGCATGTCGGGACGAAGGCCCGGCCGGAACGTTCGACACGGCGTTCCAACCGGCCCCGCGCGACGGGACTATGGCACAGCGCGCCCGCCGCGCCGATGCGACACGGATTTCGACGGGTGCCGCCGCCCGGACGGCCTCGGCTTGGATCCTGCTCCCGCGCTGCGGCGATTTCGCGGCACCGGCTGGGCCATCGCTCGAACGCGATGACCCTGGTCTTCTTGCCGGCCCCGATCGCCGGCACCCGCCTCCGCAGGCTCAGGGTTTCGCTCCGCTCGGCGTAATTCAAAACTTGAGGTTGTTAATCTCCCGCCCCGCTCCGGCTTATTTCGAGACTTGAGGTCATGAATAGCGCGCGTCGCACCCCAAAGCCGCCAAAGCTGCTTCGCGCCCTCGCCGTGACGGCACCGGCCGCTCATCTCAGAATTCCACCGAAGATCGCAGTATATTATCGATTCGCTAAAGGATGCACTTCAGGCTCTCGGCCGGCCGCGATGAAGCCGGAACGGGCGAAACGGGGAGCACAGCGTGATCGTCGTGGTGAGCGATCGTCCGGATCGTAGCCAGCCTCTGGTCGATGCCGTGCGCGCCGTCGCCGAATGCCGGGTCGTCGGCACCGAAGAGACCTGGGATCGGATCGGCCCGCTGCGCGGCGTGATCGCCGACATCACCCTGAGCCGCCCCGAGGCCAAGCGCTGCCTGCGCCTGCTGACGAACCGGCCGGCGCGCACGCGCACGCCCCTGATCTGCCTGACCCGCAGCAGCGGACACACCGCCTTCACCGAGGCGCGCAATCTCGGCGCCACGCTCTGCCTGTCGGCCCTGGCCGAACCGCGCATGGTGGTGGGCTCGCTGGTGCGCGAGGTCTGGCCCGACAAGTCGGTGGCCGACCTCGTCATCACCCGCGAGGCCCAGCGGGCCGGCACGCTGATGACCAGCCTGTTCGCCTCCGCCCAGTCCGGCGCCGTCGACATGTCGAACGTGGAGCAGGGCGTCGATCCGGTGCTCGGCGCGATCCAGGAGGGCGGCCTGTCGCGCTGGCTCGACGAGGTATGGGCCCACGACGACGTGACCTTCCAGCACTGCCTGCTGGTCTCCGGCGTCGTCGCCGCCTTCGCCCAGAATCTGGGCCTCTCCGGCGCCGACAAGCAGCTGATGACCCGCGCCGCCCTGGTCCACGACGTGGGCAAGTCGCGCATCCCCCACGCCATCCTCAACAAGCCCGGCCGGCTCGACGACGACGAGCGGACGGTGATGCAGACCCACGCGCCGATCGGCCACGAGATCCTCAGCGCCTCGGGCGGTTGCGACCCGGTGACGCTTGCCGTGACCCGCCACCACCACGAGATGCTCGACGGGTCCGGCTATCCGGACAAGCTGTGCTCGCGGGAGATCAGCGACCCGATCCGGCTGCTGACGATCTGCGACATCTACGCCGCCCTGATCGAGCGGCGCCCCTACAAGGCGCCGATGTCGAGCCGCGACGCCCTCGCCATCCTGTCGGGCATGGACGGGAAGCTGGAGGCCGGGCTGGTACAGGCGTTCGGCCGGGCGGTGCAGGACACGCCCTGACACAACCTCCGGCAGGGATTGCGTCGGACGGCGTCCCGTATCAACGACGGGGGGCACGACACCGTTGCGTGGCCGTCCTGCGGGGCCCCGCGCGACATCCGACCTCGACCCGCCCGTCGCCTCCGGGGCCCTGTCCATGCTCTCGCGCCGATCCCAGCCGCGCGCCGCGCTCTCGGCCCTGACGCTGTCCCTGATGTGCCTCGGCGCCGCGACGGCGGCGGAGCGGCCCGAGGATCGCGGCGGCGAGGCCCGTCCCGCCGAGGACAGGCCCGGGACGGCGCGACCGGGGAAGGGATCCGGGGCGAAGGCGGACGGCCGCAAGGCGTCGGACGACAAGGCGCCGAATGGCCAGCCGCCGGTCACCCTCGACGAGAAGGGCATCACGGTCCGCCTCGACGACGGCAGCAAGGTCCGCATCGGCGGCCGGCTCCACGGGGATTTCGGCACCGGGCGGGTGCAGCAGCGCGGGTTCGGCACGGTGTTCGAGGAGCCGGCGGCGATCCGCCGGGCCTGGATCGAGACCTATTACAGCCTCAAGGACTTCGAGTTCGCGTTCCAGTACGACCTCAGCGAGCCGAAGATGCCGGTCAACGACGCCATCGTCGCCTACAAGGGCTTCAAGGACGTCATCATCACCCACGGCAACTTCAAGGAGCCGTTCAGCCTCGACCAGCTCATCAGCAACAACGTCACCCAGTTCGCCGAGCGCTCGCAGGCCGATGCCTTCGCCCCCGCGCGCAGCTTCGGCACCGCCATCGGCACCCACGGCGAGAGCTGGACGGCGGTGACGGGCGTGTTCGGCGGGAACATCAACAGCGGCCTGCAGACCAACGGCATCGCCTCGACCACCCGCGTGACCTACACGCCGTGGCGCGCGGAGAACGGGAACGACGTCCTGCATCTCGGCCTCGCCGGCAGCTACCGGGCGCTCGGCGACGATGCCGGCGACCTCAACCTGTCGAGCCGCCCGGAGGCCTTCCTGTTCAGCCGCCCCCTCGCCGACACGCGCACGATCCGCGACGCCACGGCGGTCGGCCGCGTCGGGCTCGAGGCGGCGTGGCAGCAGGGCCCGTTCCGGCTCCAGGGCGAGTACATCCTCACCGAGGTCGAGCGCCGCGACGGGCGCCCGCCGCTGTTCTTCCAGGGCGGCTACATCCAGGCCTCGGTGGTGCTCGACGGCAAGGGCCGGCCCTACCGGGTCGCGCCGAACTACGGCAGCGAGTACGGCGTCTTCACCGGCGTCGAGCTGGAGGATCGCCAGCGGGTCAGCCGCGGCGGCACCGGCGTGTTCGAACTCGGCCTGCGCTACAGCGCCATTGACCTCGAGTCGCGCGACGTGCGCGGCGGCATCGAGCACGATTTCACGGCGGGCGTGAACTGGTACCCCGACCGCAACATCCGCTTCGTCTTCGACTACGTCCGCTCGCACGCGGCGCCCTCGGCGGAATCGCTCGATTTCGGCCGCCGCACCGTCGACGCGGACGTGTTCATCGGCCGGGCGCAGCTCTTCTGGTAGGCGGGAGCCCGCGGTTGAGCGGGACGCCGCCAGGGTCTACCTGCATCCGGGTCCCGCCCCCGTGAGGAGCCCGCCTTGAGCCCCGATCCCGCCCTCTCGCGCCGCGCGCAGGCCGTGGCGCCCTTCCTGGCGATGGACGTGATGGCCGCGGCCGGCGCCCGCGAGCGGCGCGGCGAGGGCGTCGTCCACATGGAGGTCGGCCAGCCCTCGGCGCCCGCACCCCGCGCGGTGATCGCGGCGGCGCAAGGTGCGCTCGCCGACGGGCGCATCCCCTACACCGAAGCCCTTGGGCTCCCCGCCCTGCGCGAGCGCATCGCCCGGCACTACGCGGAGACCTACGGCGTGAGCCTCTCGCCGGAGCGGGTCGTCGTGACGACGGGCTCCTCGGCCGGCTTCGTGCTCGCCTTCCTCGCGCTGTTCGACGCGGGCGCGCGGATCGGCGTGCCGCGCCCCGGCTATCCGGCCTATGACGGCATCCTGCGCGCCCTCGACCTGATCCCGCAGCCGCTGACCCTGCGCGCGGAGGACCGCTACGCCCCGACCCCCGCCCTGGTCCGGGCGGTGCACGGCGCCCAACGGCTCTCGGGGCTGCTGGTGATGAGCCCGGCCAACCCGTCCGGCACGGTGATCCAGCCGGCCCGCCTCGCCGACCTCTGCGCCACCGCGCGCGCGCTGGGCCTGCCCTTCCTCTCCGACGAGATCTATCACGGCCTCAGCTACGGGGTGCCGACGGCGACCGCGCTGCAGTTCGACCCGGGCGCGGTCGTCATCAACTCGTTCTCGAAGTTCTACTGCATGACCGGCTGGCGGGTCGGCTGGATGGTCGTGCCCGACGCCCTCGTGCGCCCCATCGAGCGGCTGGCGCAGAACCTCTACATCTCGGCGCCCTACCTCTCGCAGGTGGCCGCGCTCGCCGCCTTCGACACCCTCGACGCGATCGTCGCGATCCGCGAGGGCTACGCGGCCAACCGCGCCCTGCTCCTCGACGCGCTGCCGTCGCTGGGCTTCTCCGGCATCCACCCGGTCGACGGCGCCTTCTACCTCTACGCCGACATCGCCCGGCTGACCGACGATGCCGGCGCCTTCTGCCGGCGCATGCTCGACGAGGCGGGGGTCGCCGCGACGCCCGGCCTCGACTTCGACCCGGAGGAGGGCGGCCACCACATCCGCTTCTCCTTCGCCGGCTCGCAGGCGGGTTGCGCCGAGGCGGTGCGGCGGCTGAAGGGGTGGCTGGGTTCGTAGCCGGTCGGAGCGCCTCACGCGGCGCCGATCCCTCCTCCCTCTGCGGGGGAGGGTGGCCCCGAAGGGGGGTCGGGAGAGGGGAGCCCGGCTTCCGCCGGTTCGACGTCGGCCGAAAAAGGCACCGTCGCGCTGCCCCTCTCCCGCCTGCTCCGCAGGCACCCTCTCCCGCGGAGGGGAGAGGGATTTGGGAGCCTTCCCTCGGGTGAGACTTACTCGCCCGTGAGCGCCGCCTTGGTACGCGACCACCAGCCGGCCCGCTTCGGGCGGTTCGGATCGGGCGGGGTCAGGACCACCGCGACGGGCTCCGGCGCGGGCTCCCGGCTGGCCGGGGCCGCCGCCTCGGTCGCGGCTTCCGCGACGGCCTCGGCCCGGATCGGCTCGGCCTCCGGCGCGGGGGCGACCGGCGGCGGCTCGGCGGCGCTGCCGTTCTCGGCGTCGAGCGACACCCGGGTCACGTCGGCATCGTTCACCGGCTCCTCCGGCCCGACCGGAAGGGCGTCGGAGGCGGTCTCCTCGGGATGCGCCTCGGACACGGCCTCGCCCGGCTCGGATTCCTGCTCGGAATCCTGTTCCGCGTCGCCGCGACCGTTGCGCTCGGTCCGGCCGCGACCGCGGCCGCCCCGGCGCCCGCGGCGGCGGCGTCGTCCGTTCTCATCGGTGGAGTCGCCGGCCTCGGCGGCGTCGGAGGCCGCCTCGGTCGCGGTCTCGTCCCGCTCGGCCGCGGCGCCGACGGCCTCCTCCTCCTCGGCAGTCTCCGGCTCGGATTCGGGCGCGTCGTCGCCGTCCTCGGAACCGTCCTCGGCCCCGTTCTCGTCCCGCGCGCGGGCCTCGCCCTCACCGGAGGCGCGTCCGCCGCGGCGGCGGCGGCGACGGCGGCGGCGCCCGCCGCCCTCCTCGGACCCGTCGGCGGCCGCGCGCTCGTCCGAGCCGCCCTCCGCCTCGGACTCGGCGACGGCCTCGACCTCTTCGCCGGCTTGGCTCTCTTGGCCCTCTTGGCCCTCGATCGCCTCGTCCTCGAACTCCTCGGCCTCGTAGACCGGGGAGATCGCCACCGCGCGCACGCCGGTGGCCGGGCCGACATGCTTCACCGCCGGCTCGCCGCGTTCGAGCTGGAAGGCCGAGGTCGCCGTCAGCCGCTCGTCGGCGGAGATGGTGACCGTCACCGAGAAGCGCTGCTCGAGGTCGAACAGGTGCGCCCGCTTCTGGTTGAGGATGTAGAGCGCGGTCTCGGTGCGGGTGCGCAGCACGAGGTTGTGGCTCGACGACTTGAGCAGCGCCTCCTCGATCGAGCGCAGAATGTGCAGCGCCACCGACGAGGTCGCCCGCACGAAGCCCGAGCCGCCGCAATGGGCGCAGGGGATCGACGAGGATTCGAGCACGCCGGTGCGGATGCGCTGGCGGCTCATCTCGAGCAGGCCGAAGGGCGAGATCCGCCCGACCTGGATCCGCGCCCGGTCGTTCTTGAGCGCCTCGTTGAGCCGCTTCTCCACCGCCCGGTTGTTGCGCTTCTCCTCCATGTCGATGAAGTCGATGACGACGAGGCCGGCGAGATCGCGCAGGCGCACCTGACGGGCGACCTCCTCCGCCGCCTCGAGATTCGTCTTGAGCGCGGTGTCCTCGATGTCGTGCTCGCGGGTGGCGCGGCCCGAGTTCACGTCGATCGAGACCAGCGCCTCGGTCGGGTTGATGACGAGGTAGCCGCCCGAGCGCAGGGCCACGTGGGTCGAGAACATCGCGTCGAGCTGCTGCTCGACGCCGTAGCGGGCGAAGATCGGCGTCGGGTCGCGGTAGGGCTTCACCACCTTCGACTGGCCGGGCATCAGCATCCGCATGAAGTCCTTGGCCTCGCGGTAGGCGTCCTCGCCGGAGACCAGGACCTCGTCGAGATCCTTGTTGTAGAGGTCGCGGATCGCCCGCTTGATCAGCGAGCCCTCCTCGTAGACCAGCGCCGGGGCGGTGGAGGACAGCGTCAGCTCGCGCACGCTCTCCCACAGGCGCATCAGGTACTCGAAGTCGCGCTTGATCTCGGGCTTGGTGCGGGTGGCGCCGGCGGTGCGCAGGATGATCCCCATCCCCTCCGGCACGTCGAGGTCGGCCACGACCTCCTTCAGGCGCTTGCGGTCGGCGGCCGAGGTGATCTTGCGGGAGATGCCGCCGCCCCGGCCGGTGTTCGGCATCAGCACCGAGTAGCGCCCGGCCAGCGACAGGTAGGTGGTCAGCGCCGCGCCCTTGGTGCCGCGCTCCTCCTTGACGACCTGGACGAGGATGATCTGGCGGCGCTTGATCACCTCCTGGATCTTGTAGTGGCGGCGATAGGCGCGCGGACGCTCGGGGATCTCGGCGAGGGCGTCGCCCGAACCGCCGACCTGGGCCACGCGCGGCTCGCCGTCCTCGGACTCCTCGTCCTCCTCGTCGTCTTCCTCGGACTCGTCCTCGTCGTCGTCCGAATCCTCGTCGTCCGACTCGTCCTCGTCGCCCTCCTCGTCGTCCTCGGACTCGTCGTCGGATTCCTCGGACTCTTCGGACTCGTCGCTCTCCACGCTCTCCGCGACCGGCGCCGTGGCGGCGACGGGCTGCGGCTCGACCGTCTCCGTCTCGGCGGAAGCGGTGGCGTCCGCGGCCGGCGGGTTCGGAGCCTCGGAGATCGCGGCGATGTCGGAGGGCTCGACCGCGGCGGCGCCCGCGGGGGCGGCCGTCTCGTCGGACGGTGCGTCGGCGGCGGGGGCGCCGGGCGCCAAGGCCGCCTCGGGCAGGCTCGCGGAGGCGTCGCCGCCGGTCTCGACCGGGGCGGCGTCCGCATCGCCCGTCGCGGCGGGCGCCTCGCCCTCGGGCCGCTCCTCGACCAGGGCCGCGCGGACGGCCTCGATCGCCTCGGGCGCGGGCGCGTCGGCGGCTTGACCCTCGCCGGGAATCTGGCCCTCGCCGGGAACCGCGTCGTTCTCGGAGACCGCGTCGGACAAAGCCTCCTGCGACTTCACCGTGTCGTCGGGACGGGAGCCGCGGGCCTCGGCCCGGCGCCCGCGCGAGCGGCGGCCCCGCGCCGGGCGGCGCTCCTCGCGCTCGCGGTGCTCCTCCTCCTCGCGCGCCTCGGCCTCGATCAGCGCGAGGCGGTCGGCCATCGGGATCTGGTAGTAGTCGGGGTGGATCTCGTTGAAGGCGAGGAAGCCGTGGCGGTTGCCGCCGTACTCGACGAAGGCCGCCTGGAGCGAGGGCTCCACGCGGGTCACCTTGGCGAGATAGATATTGCCCCTCAGAGGCCGGCGGTTGGCCGCCTCGAAATCAAATTCCTCGACCCGCGAGCCTTGCACGGTGACGACCCGGGTCTCCTCCGGATGCGTCGCATCGATGAGCATCTTGTTGTTGGCCATGACGAACTTTCGACATGGCGGCCGACGTCGTTCTCCTCACGCGTGCGCCGCGTTGTCCCGGCGGAGCCTCGCCCGGCCCCGAGGCCGGAGGGGAGAGGACGCGCGCCGGCCTCGTTGCCGAGGCCGCGGATGGTGCGGGGAGGGGATTGCCGTCAACCGCCTTCTGGCGCCGAACATCGGCGCGCTGGGGGTTGAACAGGGCCGGGACGACGGAAGGGGCGGGGCGACGCGAAAACCGCGCGCCTTCGGCACGAGCAGCGGCAACCGATGCTGTGCGTCCTCCCATCCTGATCCGGCCTCGCGAAGATGGTGGGCCGGCAGGCGGCCCGTACAGATTTCATGGGCGCGACGACCCGGAATAAATCGGGAGACCGCGAATACCGTGACACCCGCCCGGATGCCGGGAGGCGCCGACTGACGCTGCCAATTCGAGCGAGGTGGGCGCCGACATGCCCCGGGCGCGCCCGGGGGCCGCCGAAGCGCCAACCCGGGAATGGGGTCGATATCATTACAGAGTGTCGCGGGAGAATTGCAAGGGTTCCGTAGAATGACCCCGGGTCAATCGCTCGAAAGCGATCACCCTGGTTCGATGTCGGCCTCGGTCGTCGGCGCCCGCCTCCGCGGAAAACCTCGATCCTTGGGCTTTCGCTCCGCTCGACGCCTCGGCAAGGCCGAGGCCCGCTCCGCACGGCGCTCTTCGCGCGCTGGCTCTGATGACGGCCCAGGGCTTCGCGTGCGGGTCGATGCGCGGTGCGGCGGCGTGAACCGGACGCCCCGCCGCCGGCTTGACGCTGGACGACCCGCGCTCGGCGCGGGCGGGCAGGGGAGGGGTGGAGATGTCGTTTCCCGAGCGTTCGCCGGCCTCGGTCGCGAAGGAGGGGCGGGAGGCCCGCTACCGGGGCGATCCGGAGAGCGCCAACCCCTATCCGGAGGGTTCGGAGGAACACGCGGTGTGGAAGCGGGCCTGGGAGACGCCCGACGGCGAGGCGGCCGAACTGGAGGCGCCGGACGGCCGCCGGTAACGGGAGGAGGCCCGGCCGATGCAGCCGGAGATGGTGTCACCCGCCGACAACAGCGCCACCGGGAATGCCGGAATCGCGGTGAGGAACGGTTAACCATCTCGGCCGTATCCCGTATCGGAGGCTCCCCGGAACCTTGGCCGACCGATGCCGCACAGCACCCGCCTGCCCCGCACCGGATTTTTCCGCCAGACCGCCGCCCTCGCGCTCGCGGGCGGCCTGATCCTGGCCGCCGGCCCGGCGCCGGCGCAGGATGGACCGGCCCCTCCGCAGGCCGGCGGCGCGGCGGTGGCGATCGCCGCCGAGACCGCGACGCGGGACGGCACGACGCGGCTCACCCTCACCCTGTCGCGGGCGATCGAGGCGCGCGCCTTCGTGATGGAGCGGCCGGACCGGGCGGTGATCGACCTGCCCGAGGTCAACTTCCAGCTCGACGGGGAGACCGGCAAGATCAGCGGCCGCAAGCGGGACGGCGCCATCGCCTCGTTCCGCTACGGCCTGTTCGCGCCGGGCCGCTCGCGCATCGTGGTCGATCTGACCGGCCCCGCCTTGGTCGAGGCGATCGAGACCACCAAGACCCGCGAGGGCGCGGTGCTCGTCTCGATCCCCTTCCGCAAGGTCGATCGCGACAGCTTCCGCAAGGCGGCGGTGGCGGGCGACCCGAGCCCGGCCGCCTCCGCCAAGGCCCCGCCCGCCCGGGAGACCGCCGACACGCGCCCGCTCATCGTGATCGATGCCGGCCACGGCGGCACCGATCCCGGCGCCATCGCCGCCACCGGCGTGTTCGAGAAGGACATCGTGTTCGGCTTCGCCCGGTCCTTCGCCGAGCGCCTGGAGCAGAGCGGCCGCTACCGCCTCGTGATGACCCGCGACCGCGACGTGTTCGTGCCGCTGGCCGAGCGGGTGCGCATCGCCCGCGAGGCCAGGGCCGACCTGTTCGTCTCGATCCACGCCGATTCGATCTCGGCCGCGCCGCAGGTGAAGGGCGCCACGATCTATACCGGCTCGGAGAAGGCGACCGACAGCGAATCCGCCAAGCTCGCCGAGCGCGAGAACCGGGCGGACGCCGCCGCCGGCACCGAATCCGGCGAGGCGCCGGCGGATGTCGCCGACATCCTCCAGGAACTCACCCTGCGCGAGACCCGCGGCTTCTCGGCGGGCTTCGCCGGCCGGCTGATGGGCCAGCTCTCGCCGGTGATGGAGATGAGCACGAAGCCCCACCGCGAGGCCGGCTTCAAGGTGCTGCGCTCCCCCGACGTGCCCTCCGTGCTGATCGAACTCGGCTACCTGTCGAGCAAGAGCGACCTGGAGAAGCTGCAATCGGAGGAGTGGCGCGCGCGGGTGACGGGATCGATGGCCAAGGCCGTGGACCTGTTCTTCTCCGGCCGGGCCACCCTCTCGCGTCCGGCGCCGACCGGAGCCCGCTCCGCCGAGAACGGGAAAAGTGCGATCGCGCTCCGACCCTGAGGAGCCGGATACGGCTCCACGGCGCGAAGAGCGCCGCGCGGAGCGGGCTCTTCGGGGCGTGAGCCCCGGAAAGCGTCGAGCGGAGCGAGAGCCCGGGGAACCGAGATTTTCCGCGAAGGCGGGCGCCGGCGACCGAGGCCGGCAAGGACAAGGGCCATCGCCCCAGTTTCACCATAGAGCCGGTGTCGATACGGGGCTCGACGAGCCCCCCGTCCGCCTGACAAGAGGCGTGGCCGCGTGGGGCCTCACCAGAGCCCGCGGCAGGCCCTCGCGTTAAGCCTTCATCGGCGCGCAGCGGACGAGCGACGGAACGGACCCCGGATGCGTTTCATCCTGCGATTCTTCGCCTTCCTGTTCTCGGCCGGCGCCGTGCTGTTCTGCATCGCCGCCGCGGTGGGTGCGTTCTTCTACTGGAAGTACAGCCAGGATCTGCCGGACCACGCCGCGCTCGCCAACTACGAGCCGCCGGTGATGACCCGCGTCCACGCCGCGGACGGCTCGCTGCTCGCCGAGTACGCCCACGAGCGGCGCCTCTACCTGCCGATCCAGGCGATGCCGAAGATCGTGGTCGCGGCCTTCCTCTCGGCCGAGGACAAGAACTTCTACAAGCACGGCGGCATCGACCCCGAGGGCATCGTGCGCGCGGTGCTGACCAACGCGCAGTCCGGCAAGAAGCAGGGCGCCTCGACCATCACCCAGCAGGTGGCCAAGAACTTCCTGCTCTCCGCCGAGCAGACCTACGACCGCAAGATCAAGGAAGCGCTGATCGCCCTGCGGATCGAGTCGACCTACTCGAAGGACAAGATCCTCGAGCTCTACCTCAACGAGATCTTCCTCGGCACCATCGTCCCCGGCCGCAACCTGCACGGCGTGGCGGCGGCCGCGCTCGACTACTTCGGAAAATCCGTCCACGAGCTGACGATCAACGAGGCGGCCTATCTCGCCGCCCTGCCGAAGGGGCCGAACAACTACCACCCCTACCGGCGGACGCAGCAGGCGCTGGCGCGCCGCAACGAGATCATCGGCCTGATGGCCCAGAACGGCTACATCACCGCCGAGGAGGCGACGGAGGCCAAGAAGCAGTCGCTCGGCGTCAACCCGCGCGTCGCCTTCCCGAACGCGGCCAACGCCAACTACTTCACGGAAGAGGTCCGCCGCGAGATCTCCGAGCGCTACGGCCAGAGCAAGCTCTACGAGGGCGGCCTCTCGGTGCGCGCCACCCTCGACCCGAAGATGCAGGCGCTGGCGCGCAAGGCGCTCATCGACGGCCTCGTGCGCTACGACCAGGCCCGCGGCTGGCGCGGCGCCGAGCACAAGGTCGACCTGACCGGCCGCGACTGGGGCCAGGCGATCGCCGAGATGCCGGCGCTCGGCGACATCGCCCCCTGGCGGCTCGCCGTGGTGCTGAACACCAATGGCGGCGTCGCCCAGGTCGGCCTCCAGCCCAAGCGCGAGGCCGGCGGCACCCTCTCCAAGGAGCGCGAGACCGGCGCGATCACCGCGGAAGGCGTGAAGTGGACCGGCCGCCCGGTCGCCACCGCGCTCAAGGTGGGCGACGTGGTCTACGTCGAGGCGCTCGATCCGGCCAAGGGCACCTACCGCCTGCGCCAGAAGCCCGAGGTGTCCGGCGCCATCGTCGCGATGGATCCCTATACGGGGCGCGTCCACGCCATGGTCGGCGGCTTCTCCTACGAGGAATCCGAGTTCAACCGCGCCACCCAGGCGATGCGCCAGCCCGGCTCCTCGTTCAAGCCGATCGTCTACTCGGCGGCGCTCGACAACGGCTACACGCCCTCGTCCGTGGTGCTCGACGCGCCGATCACCATCGAGGCCGGCCCCGGCCAGGAGGCGTGGTCGCCCTCGAACTACGACGGCAAGTCCGGCGGCCCGCACACCCTGCGCTACGGCATCGAGCACTCGAAGAACCTGATGACGGTGCGGCTCGCCAAGGATATCGGCATGCCGCTGATCGCCGAGTACGCCCGCCGCTTCGGCGTCTACGACGACCTGCTCCCGGTCCTGCCGATGTCGCTGGGCGCCGGCGAGACCACGGTGATGCGCATGGTCACCGCCTACTCGATGCTGGCGAACGGCGGCCGGCGCATCCGCCCGACGCTGATCGACCGCATCCAGGACCGCACCGGCGAGACGATCTACCGCCACGACAACCGCAAATGCGTCGGCTGCGACGCGGAGAAGTGGTCGGGCCAGGACGAGCCGAAGCTCGTGGACGAGTCCGAGCAGGTGCTCGACCCGCTCACCGCCTACCAGATGGTCTCGATCATGGAGGGCGTGGTCCAGCGCGGCACCGCGACCATCCTCAAGCAGATCGGCAAGCCGCTCGCGGGCAAGACCGGCACGACCAACGACGCCAAGGACGCGTGGTTCGTCGGCTTCTCCCCCGATCTGGCGGTGGGCGTCTATCTCGGCTTCGACAAGCCGCGCTCGCTCGGCGACCGCGCCACCGGCGGCGGGCTCGCCGCGCCGATCGCCCTCGACTTCCTGAAGGTCGCGCTCAAGGACAAGCCGCCGACCCCGTTCCGCGTACCGCCGGGGATCAAGCTGATCCGCGTCAACGCCTCCTCCGGCACCCGCGCCGGCTCGGGCGAGGGCGGCGGCACGATCCTGGAGGCGTTCAAGCCCGGCACCGCCCCGCCGGACGCCTACGTCGCCCCGGCCGCCCCCGCCGCGGTGCCGCCGGATGCCGGCGCCGCCGCCCAGGCCGGCGGCGTGTACTGAGACCGGCCTCTCGACGACGCGAACGAGCCGCCCCCGATGGGGCGGCTCTTTTCGTTTGCGGACGGCGCGGCCGCGTGTTCCCGGCCACGATCGTATTCAATGAAAACGTTCTTCGCCCATACGCGGCACGGCAAAGAACAGGCTTTCTCGATCACCTGAAAAAACGCCCGATCATTCCTTTGACGCGAGCGTCTTCCGCGGCAATGATCCGACATGACGAGATGATCAGGCCATATAATCCGCCATCATCTCATACTGTTCCCGATCAACACTTGCCGAGACGAGCGCCGCGCCATCATGTCTGTCCGGAAAGCCCCCGCCACGCCCGAGCCGATCCGCTTCGCCTACTGGGTGCCCAACGTCTCCGGCGGGCTCGTCATCAGCCGGATCGAGCAGCGCACGGGCTGGGACATCGACTATAACCGCCGGCTCGCGCAGATCGCGGAGGCCGCGGGCTTCGATTACGCGCTGACGCAGATCCGCTTCACCGCCGGCTACGGCGCCGAGTACCAGCACGAATCGGTCGCCTTCAGCCACGCGCTGGCCGCGGCGACGACGCGGCTCACGGTGATCGCCGCGATCCTGCCCGGCCCCTGGAACCCGACGCTCGCGGCCAAGCAGATCGCCACGATCGGTCAGCTCACGGAGGGGCGGATCGCGGTCAACATCGTCTCGGGCTGGTTCTCCGGCGAGTTCCGGGCGATCGGCGAGCCCTGGCTCGACCACGACGAGCGCTACCGCCGCTCGGAAGAGTTCATCCGCAGCCTGCGCGGGATCTGGACCCAGGACAACTTCACCTTCCGCGGCGATTTCTACCGCTACAGCGACTACACCCTGAAGCCGAAGCCGGGCGCGCGCCTGCCCGAGATCTTCCAGGGCGGCTCCTCGCGCGCCGCCCGCGACATGGCCGCCCGCGTCTCCGACTGGTACTTCACCAACGGCAACACGCCCGACGGCGTGCGGGCCCAGGTCGAGGACCTCCGCGCCAAGGCGGCCGCGAACGGCCACGCGGTGAAGGTCGGCGTCAACGCCTTCGTGATCGCCCGCGACACGGAGGAGGAGGCCCGCGCCGTGCTGCAGGAGATCATCGCCCACGCCGACCCGGAGGCGGTGCGGGCCTTCGGCCACGAGGTGAAGAACGCCGGCGCGGCCTCGCCCGAGGGCGAGGGCAATTGGGCCAAGTCCAGCTTCGAGGATCTGGTCCAGTACAACGACGGCTTCAGGACCAACCTGATCGGCACGCCCGACCAGATCGCCGAGCGCATCCTCGCCCTCAAGGACGCCGGCGCCGACCTCGCCCTGCTCGCCTTCCTGCATTTCCAGGAGGAGGTGCAGTTTTTCGGCGAGCAGGTGATCCCGCGGGTGCGGGCGCTGGAGGCCGCAAGAGCCGAGCGCGCGGAGGCCGCGTAAATCCCTACCCCCCTCTGCGGGGGAGGGCTTTTTCCCGCGCCTTTTCCTCATGACCGGAGACCGCCCATGACCATCGCCGTCAGCCCCACCACGGCCGAGGCCGGCAGCCGGCCGCAGGGCGTGCCCGGCCCCGCGCGTCCGCAACGGCCCGCCCACGTCGTCCGCGACGACGCCGAGGCGATCCGCATCGCCCATGACCTGGCAAAGGACTTCCGCGAGGGCGCGTCCGAGCGCGACCGCACCAACGCGCGCCCGCTCGCCGAACTCGACGCCTTCTCCCAGAGCGGCCTGTGGTCGATCAACGTGCCCAAACCGTTCGGCGGGCCGGAGGTCTCCTACCGGACGCTCGCCCAGGTGATCGCGATCATCGCCGCCGCCGACCCGTCGATCGCCCAGATCGCGCAGAACCATCTCGGCATCGTCGCGGCGATCCGCACGGTGTCGGACCCCGAGCAGCAGGCTCTGCTCTTCGCCGAGATCCTGAAGGGCACCCGCTTCGGCAACGCCTTCTCGGAGCGCGGCACCAAGCGCGCCGCGGAGTTCGAGACCCGCTTCACCGATCACGGCGACCACGTCATCGTGCGCGGCCAGAAATTCTACGCCTCGGGGGCGCTGCTCGCCCACCGCGTGCCGATCGTCGCCCTCGATGGGGCGGGCCGCGCCTGGTACGCCATCGCCGACCGCGACGCGCCCGGCCTCACCGTGATCGACGACTGGTCGGCCTTCGGCCAGCGCGGCACGGCGAGCGGCACCGTCCTCATCGAGGACGTGCGGGTGGAGAAGACCCACCTCGTGCCGGGCTACCGCGCCTACGAGGCGCCGCGGGCGGACGGCGCCATCTTCCAGATCATCCAGGCCGCCGTCGATGCCGGGATCGGCCGCGCGGCGCTCGACGACACCATCGCCTTCGTGCGCGAGCGGGCGCGGCCCTGGATCGACAGCGGGCAGGAGCGGGCGTCCGACGACCCCTACACCATCCGCGCCGTCGGCGACCTGACGATCCGCCAGCACGCGGCCGAGGCCCTGCTCGACCGGGCGGGGCTCGCCATCGACGCGGCGGTGGCGAATCCGACCCCGGAGAGCGTGGCCGCGGCCCAGATCGCCACGGCCGAGGCCAAGGTGCTGACCACCGAGGTCGCGCTGGCCGCCGCCAACACCCTGTTCGAACTCGCGGGCACCCGCTCGACGCTCGCCGAGCACAATCTCGACCGCCACTGGCGCAACGCCCGCACCCACACCCTCCACGATCCCGTGCGCTGGAAGATCGCGATCGTCGGCAATCACGCGCTGAACGGGGTGAACCCGCCGCTCCACGCCTGGAGCTGAGGTCCGTCCGGACGCCACCGAAGGATGCGCGGGCGGCAGGGACAACCCCCGCGCTGCGCCATAGGGGCGCGGTGCCCGCTCGGATCAACCGGAACGCCCGCGGCGTTCCGCCTGCAGTTTTCGATCCATTCCAGACTGGCCGTGCCCCGCGCGGCCGGTCCGGATGCGCGGGACGGCAGGCCCCATGACAGACCATTCGACGAGAGACCGGCGCTTCGACCCGACGCGCCGCACGGTGATGGGGAGCTGCGCCGCCCTGGCGACGCTCGGCGCCTCCCTCCGCGGCCGGGCGCAGGCCGCCCCGGTGACGGCCGCGGACCCGCAGCCGCAGACCATGCCGGTCTCGCTCACGGTCAACGGGCGGCGGCACGACCTCACCCTCGACACCCGCACCACGCTGCTCGATGCGCTGCGCGAGCATCTCGACCTGACCGGCTCGAAGAAGGGCTGCGACCACGGCCAGTGCGGCGCCTGCACGGTGCTGGTGAACGGGCGGCGGATCAATGCCTGCCTGACGCTCGCCGCGATGCACGAGGGCGACGACGTCACCACCATCGAGGGGCTGGCCCGCGGCGAGGAGTTGCACCCGCTCCAGGCCGCCTTCCTGCACCATGACGGCTACCAGTGCGGCTACTGCACGCCGGGCCAGATCTGCTCCGCCGCCGGCATGCTTTCGGAAGTCGAGGCGGGATGGCCGAGTCATGTCACGGATGATCTCTCGGCCAAGGTCTCCTTGAGCGACGCGGAAATCCGCGAACGGATGAGCGGCAACATCTGCCGCTGCTCGGCCTATCCCAACATCGTCGCGGCGATCCGCGACGCCGGCACCAAGATCTGAGGAGGCGAACCCCATGAAGGCTTTCGCCTACGAGCGCCCCGCCACGGTCCAGGACGCGGCACGGCTCGCCGCCAAGCGGCCCGATGCCCGCTTCATCGCCGGCGGCACCAACCTCCTCGACCTGATGAAGCTTCAGATCGAGACGCCCACGACCCTGATCGACGTCAACCGCCTGCCGCTTGCCGAGGTCACGGACACGGAGGACGGCGGCCTGCGCGTCGGCGCGCTGGTGCGCAATTCCGATCTCGCCGCGCATCCGCGGGTGCGCAAGGACTACGCGGTGCTGGCCAAGGCCCTGCTCGCGGGCGCCTCGGGCCAGCTCCGCAACAAGGCGACCACCGCCGGAAACCTGCTGCAGCGGACCCGCTGCTACTACTTCTACGACACAACCAAACCCTGCAACAAGCGCGAGCCGGGCTCGGGCTGCGCGGCCATCGGCGGGTTCAACCGGATCATGGCGGTGCTCGGGGCGAGCGAGGCCTGCATCGCCACCAACCCCTCCGACATGAACGTCGCCCTGCGCGTCCTCGACGCGACGGTAGAGACGATCGATCCGCAGGGTGCCGCGAAAAAGATTCCGATCGCCGCGTTCCACCGCCTGCCCGGCGACACGCCGCAGATCGAGACCGACCTGAAGCCCGGCGAGCTCATCACCGCCGTGACGCTCCCCAAACCCGTCGAGGGCGTGCACCTCTACCGCAAGGTCCGCGACCGGGCCTCCTACGCCTTCGCCACGGTGTCGGTGGCCGCGATCATCGCGAAAGGCGAGGGCGAGAAGCCGAAGCTGGCAAAGCTCGCCTTCGGCGGGCTGGCCCACAAGCCGTGGCGGGTCGAGGCGGCGGAGGCGGCGCTCGTCGAGACCGGCTCGGCGGACGCCGCCGCGGATCGGGTGCTGGAGGGCGCCCGCGGCCAGGGCTCCAACGACTTCAAGATCCCGCTCACCCGCCGGACGCTGCGCGCCACCGTCGCCGAAGCACTTCGCGCCTGAGGAGTCTCGCCATGGACATGAACCAGCCGATCGGCGCGACGCCCCTCGACGGCAAGCCGGACGGGCTCGTCGGACGCCCGATCGACCGCATCGACGGGCGCCTCAAGGTGACGGGCCGCGCGCCCTACGCCTACGAGACCCGCGACCTGAAGAACCCGGCCTACGGCTTCCTGGTGGAAGCCGGCATCGCCAAGGGCCGCATCCGCAGCCTCGACGTCTCCGCGGCCAAGCGCGCGCCGGGCGTGCTCCTCGTGATGACCCACGAGAACGTGCCGGAGCAGGGCGAGAAGAAGGAGCAGGTCTATCCCCAGTTGCAGGGCCCCGAGATCCGCTTCCACGGCCAGCCCATCGCCTTCGTGGTGGCGCAGAGCTTCGAGCAGGCCCGCGCGGCGGCGGCCCTCGTGCGGGCGGAGTACGACGTCGAGACGCCGGACGCCTCGCTGAAGGCGGCCCGGCCGACGGCGATCGAGCCGAAGCCGGCGCAGACCCCGCCCGACTCCAAGCTCGGCGATTTCGACGGCGCCTTCGCCGATGCCCCGGTCAAGCTCGACGTCGAATACACGACCCCGGTGCAGATCCACGCGCAGATGGAGCCGCACGCCACCATCGCCTCCTGGGAGAGCGGGCCGGACGGCGACCGGGTGACCCTGTTCACCGCCAACCAGATGCTCAACCGCGGCCAGGCCTCGCTCGCCTCGGTGCTGAAGCTGAAGCCGGAGAACGTGCGGCTCGTCTCGCACTACATCGGCGGCGGCTTCGGCTCGAAGCTGCAGCCGCAGCCCGAGGCGATCCTCTCGGCGCTGGCCTCCAGGAGCCTGCGGCGCCCGGTGAAGGTGGCGCTGACCCGGCAGCAGGAATTCCACGTCGCGACCCACCGCAGCGACACGATCCAGCGCATCCGCCTCGGCGCCGACGCGAACGGCCGCCTCACCGCCATCGGCCACGAATCCTGGTCGGCCACCGCGCCGGGGGACGTCTTCTACGAGACCTCCGCCGTCGTCACCCGCTCGCTCTACGCGGCGCAGAACCGCCTGACCCGGCACCGGCTCGCCAACCTCAACGTGCCGATCGCCTCCGCCATGCGGGCGCCGGGCGAGGCGGTCGGCCAGCTCGCCTTCGAATGCGCCATGGACGAGCTGGCGGAGCAGCTGAAAGTCGATCCGATCGAGCTGCGGCTGCGCAACGAGCCGGAGCAGGACCCGGAGAAGAAGGTCCCGTACTCGACCCGCCAGCTCGTCGCCTGCATGCGCGAGGGCGCGCAGCGTTTCGGCTGGGACAAGCGCGGCGCCACCGGCACGACCCGGGACGGGCGCTGGCTCGTCGGCATGGGCATGGCGGCGGCCTCGCGCCTCAACCCGCTGATGCCCTCGCAGGCCGGCGTGCGGCTCAACCCCGACGGCACGCTGACCGTGCGGATGGCGATGACCGATATCGGCACCGGCACCTACACGATCCTGGCCCAGATCGCGGGCGAGATGATGGGGCTGCCGATCGAGCGCATCCGCGTCGAGATCGGCGACACCGCCTATCCGAAGGCGGCCGGCTCCGGCGGCTCGTTCGGCGCGGGCTCGGCCGGCTCGGCGCTCTACGTCGCCTGCGACAACCTCCGGCAGGCGCTGCTGCAGAAGGCGGACCTGACCCCGGAGGGCGCCGTGTTCGCGGACGGCCGCGTCACCGCCGGCAACCGCTCGGAGGCGCTCACCGATCTCGCCGGCGCGCAGGGCGTCGAGGCCAAGGGCGAGATCAAGCCCGGCGCGATGAAGGAGAAGTTCTCGCAGCACTCCTACGGCGCGCATTTCGCCGAGGTCGGGGTCGATGCCGACACCGGCGAGATCCGCCTGCGGCGGATGCTCGGCGTGTTCACCGGCGGGCGCATCCTCAATCAGAAGACCGCCCGCTCGCAGGCCATCGGCGGCATGATCTTCGGCATCGGCGCGGCGCTGATGGAGGCGGCCGAGACCGACCCGCGCTACGGCTCCTTCGTCAACCACGATCTCGCCGAGTACCACGTGCCGGCGCATGCCGACGTGCCGGCGATCGACGCGGTGTTCCTGCCCGAACTCGACGACAAGGCGAATCCGCTGAAGAGCAAGGGGCTCGGCGAGGTCAGCATCTGCGGCGCCGGGGCGGCCCTGGCGAACGCCGTCTACAACGCCACGGGCCTGCGCATCCGCGACTACCCGCTGACGCTGGACAAGGTGCTCGACGGCTGGAACGAGCGGGAGGGCGCGACGCAGCGCCGGACCTGAGACGTTTCCGAAAACGGCGCTCCGGATTGCGGTTCGCGGTCCGGGCGCCCATGTCAGCCTTTCGGCTTCCCCCATCGTCTCTCACCGGCTTTCACCGGAACGCAGTGTCACGCCATGTCCCGTCTTCCGCTCCTCGCCGCCCTCGTCTTCGGCGGCATCTCCCTCGCCGGCGCCGTCCAGGCACAGGCCTTTCCCAACGACGAAGCGTCGGTGCGCTACCGCCGGCTGATCGCGCAGCTGCCGCCCTCCGAGCGCCCGCGCCTCCACGATCCCCGCTGGACCACCAACGCGATCAGCCCCAGCACCGGCCGCTTCGGCCTGCCCCTGTCGGGTCCGGCCGCCCGCGGCGGGATGACCGCGTTTCGCTGACCGCTCGGGCGGGCACGCCGCGGACATCCCAACCCCCATCCTCATCCTGAGATGCGCAGCGACGCGGAGCCTCGAAGGATCCTCCCGATCCCGCGCGCTTCCTGGAGCGACGA
Source organism: Methylorubrum podarium (assembly GCF_040270385.1). Taxonomy (NCBI): domain Bacteria; kingdom Pseudomonadati; phylum Pseudomonadota; class Alphaproteobacteria; order Hyphomicrobiales; family Methylobacteriaceae; genus Methylorubrum; species Methylorubrum podarium. The sequence goes on from NZ_JBELQE010000133.1 coordinate 83,148, forward strand.
CCGAGCTGCCGGTCGCCGACACCCACGACCGGATTTTTTTCGTAATGATGGACGCGACGGCGGGGGAGGGGTGACGGCGGGATGGACATGAGGCGCGACCCGGCGGCGGCGCGAAACCTGCTGGAGCGCCTGTTCAAGCTGGAGGCGCACGGCACCACTGTGCGCACCGAGCTGCTGGCGGGGCTCACCACCTTCCTCACCATGGCCTACATCGTCTTCGTCAACCCGAGCATCCTCGCCGATGCCGGGATGCCGAAGGGCTCGGTCTTCGTCGCGACCTGCCTCATCGCCGCCCTCGGCTCCCTGGTGATGGCCTTCGCCGCCAACTGGCCGGTGGCGCTGGCGCCGGGGATGGGGCTCAACGCCTACTTCGCCTACGTCGTCGTGCAGGGCATGGGCTACACGTGGCAGGCGGCGCTCGGGGCGGTGTTCATCTCCGGCCTCTGCTTCCTCGCCGTGACCCTGACGGGCCTGCGCGCGGTCATCGTCGAGGGCATCCCGCGCTCCATGCGGATCGCGCTCACTGTCGGCATCGGCCTGTTCCTCGCGATCATCGCCCTGAAGAACGCGGGCGTGGTGGCGGCCAACCCCGCCACCCTCGTGACCCTGGGCGACCTGCGCCAGCCGGGCACCGTGCTCGCGGCCTTGGGCTTCCTGATGGTGGCGGTGCTCTCGGCGCGGCGGGTGAGGGCGGCGCTCCTCCTCACCATCCTGACGGTGACGGGCCTGAGCTTCGTCTTCGCCGGCAACCCCTTCCACGGCATCGTGTCGGCGCCGCCCGCGCTGAGCCCCACCCTGTTCGCCCTCGACATCCCCGGCGCGCTCACCGGCGGGCTCCTCAACGTCATCCTCGTGCTGTTCCTGGTCGAGCTGTTCGACGCCACCGGCACGCTGATGGCGGTGGCGAGCCGCGCCGGGCTCCTGCCGGAGACGGGGCGCTCGGCGGCGCTCGACCGGGCGCTGATGGCCGATTCCGCGGCGATCTTCACCGGCTCGCTGCTCGGCACGTCGAGCACCACCGCCTATCTCGAGAGCGCCGCGGGGGTGGAGGAGGGCGGGCGCACCGGGCTCACCGCCGCGACGGTGGCCGTGCTGTTCCTCGCCTGCCTGTTCTTCGCGCCGCTCGCCGGCTCGGTGCCGGCCTACGCCACCGCGCCGGCCCTGTTCTACGTCGCCTGCCTGATGCTGCGCGACCTCACCGCCCTCGACTGGGACGACCTCACCGAGGTGATCCCGGCCTGCGTCACCGCGCTCCTGATGCCGTTCACCTATTCCATCGCCAACGGCGTCGCCTTCGGCTTCATCACCTACGCGGTTCTCAAGGCCCTGACCGGCCGCGCCCACGAGGTGAAGCCGGTGGTGTGGGTGATCGCGGCCGTGTTCCTGTTCAAGTTCGTCGAGACCGGCGGGGCGCACTGACCGCCCCGATTGCCTCTCCTGAACCCGCAGCGTCATGGTTCGTGCGCGGAGAGGTCGAAGCGCCGCGCGGGCGGTCGCACGATCCGTCAACCAATCCGCGCCAGGATGGGCCGCTTCCGCGCCCGCCCAGCCCGGACGGCACCGGCCACCCCTCTCGGCCATGGATACCGGCCATGATCAAGCGCACCGGCCTCGCGATCCTCCTCGGCCTGGGCGGCTTCGCCCTGGGCAGCCTCATCGCGCGGGTCATGGAGCAGGACGGCGCCGGCCCCGCCAAGGTGACGGAGGCCCCCCCGGCCCTGCGCCACATCACGCAGCTTCCGCCGCCGCCCGCCCCGGAAAAGATCGCTCAGGACAAACCCGCCAAGGACGCGCCGCGCTTAGGCCGCTGAGCGCGCGGGCAGGGCCTGAGCCGCCGGACCGCCGGCGAGCGCCCCGTGCGCCTCGGCGAGGATCGCGTAGGAGGCGAGCCGCGCCCCGTAATCGTGGACGGCCGAGGCCACCATCACCTCGTCGGCGCCGGTCTCGGCCACCAGCGCCTCCAGCCCGGCGCGGACGGTCTCGCGCGAGCCCACCAGCGAGCGCGCCAGCATCCGCGAGGCCTGCGCCTTCTCCGACGGGCTCCAGTAGGCCTCAATGTCGTCGATCGGCGGGGGCAGGAGGCCGCGGGTGCCGCGCACCAGCCGGGCGAATTGCTGCTGCGGCGTGGTGAACAGGCGCCGCGCCTCCGCGTCGGTCTCCGCCGCGACGACGTTGATGCCGACCATGGCGTAGGGCCGCTGCAGCTGCTCGGAGGGCTGGAACCGGGCGCGGTAGGCCTCCAGAGCCGGCAGCAGCGCGTCGGGCGCGAAATGCGAGGCGAAGGCGTAGGGCAGGCCGAGCATGCCGGCGAGCTCCGCCCCGAACAGGCTCGAGCCGAGGATCCACAGCGGCACTCTCAGCCCCGCGCCGGGCACCGCCTGCACCGCCTGCCCCTCCCGCACCGGGCCGAACAGGGCCTGCAATTCGAGCACGTCCTGGGGAAACCGTTCCGCCGAGCCGTAATCGCGGCGGAGCGCCCGCAGCGTCAGCCCGTCCGTGCCCGGCGCCCGGCCGAGCCCGAGGTCGATCCGGCCCGGGAACAGCGATTCCAGCGTGCCGAACTGCTCGGCGATCACCAGCGGCGCGTGATTGGGCAGCATGATCCCGCCGGCGCCGACCCGGATGCGGCTGGTGCCCGCCGCCACGTGGCCGATCACCACCGCCGTGGCGGCGCTGGCGATGCCGGTCATGTTGTGATGCTCGGCGAGCCAGAAGCGGCGGTAGCCGAGCGCCTCCGCGTGCCGGGCGAGGCCGACGCTGTTGGCGAGCGCCTGCCCCGGCGTGGCGCCCTCCGGGATGAAGGCGAGATCGAGGACGGAGAGGGGAGGGAGGGAGGGTCGGGAAGAGGACATCGGGAAGCCGCGCACCATCGCTCTGCGCCCTGTGGACGCAAAAATCTGTTTCCCCTCGATGCGGACAGATCGTGTGCGGGGCGGTCCAACGCAAGGAACGGTGCCCTTGCTCGAAGAGCGACGGCGCCGCCTGCCGGGCGCGAAGAGCGCCCCGCGGAGCGGGCCTCGGCCTGCCGAGGCGCCGAGCGGAGCGAAAGCCTGAGGCCGCGGAGGCGGCCGCCGGCGCTTGAGGCCGGGAAAAGACCCGTGCGGGGGGGGGCGGGGGGGGGGGGGGGGGGGGAGAAGAAAAGGGCTTGGGCGGGGCCGCGGGAACGTGCTAGGCGCGACACAAAGGCG
>NZ_JBELQE010000134.1:0-62721 GCF_040270385.1 Methylorubrum podarium
GGGTTCTCCTGCCCTGACAGATGCCCCCTCCCCGCAAGGGGGAGGGGGCATCTGTCAGGGCAGGAGAACCCGATGAGCACCATCGACGCGCTGATGCGCTCCGTTCCCGTCATCCCCGTGCTGGTGGTGGAGGATGCCGCCGACGCGGTGCCGATCGCCGAGGCGCTGGTCGGCGGCGGGCTCACCGCCCTCGAAGTCACCCTCCGCACCCCCGCGGCGCTCGACGTGATCCGGGCGATGTCGCGCGTCGAGGGCGCGGTGGTCGGCGCCGGCACGGTGCTGAATGCGCGCGACCTCGATGCCGCCATCGGCGCGGGCGCGAAGTTCATCGTCAGTCCCGGCCTGACCGCCCCACTGACGGAGGCGGCCATCGCTTCCGGCGTGCCCTACCTGCCGGGCGTGGCGACCTCCGCCGACATCATGCGCGGTCTCGACCACGGGCTCGACCGCTTCAAGTTCTTCCCGGCCGAGGCGGCGGGCGGGCTGAAGGCCCTGAAGGCGCTGGCCGCGCCCTTCGGGCAGGTGCGCTTCTGCCCCACCGGCGGCATCACCGAGGCGAGCGCGGGCGAGTGGCTCGCCCATCCGGCCGTGCTCTGCGTCGGCGGAAGCTGGGTGGTGCCCGCGGGCAAGCCCGACCCGGCGGCGATCCGCCGGCTCGCCGAGGCGGCCGCGACGCTGCGCCCGAACCGGTAGGGTTCTCGGCCCGGGCGACGGGATCAGACCGCCCGCAACGGCCCCTCCAGCACGCCGATGACGCGGGCGAGGTCGTTGCCGCGCTTCATCACGAGGCCGCTCGCCGCGATCACCGCGTAGGCGCCCTGGCGGCGGGCGAGCTTGGGATCCTTCTCGATCCGGTAGAGCGGCATCTCGGAGGTGCGGCGATAGATCGAGAACACCGCCTTGTCCCGGCGGAAATCGAGGGCGTAGTCGCGCCACTCGCCCTCGGCGACGCGCCGTCCGTACAGATTGAAGATGGTTCGCAACTCGTCCCGCTGGAAGGCGACTTGTGGGCTCGTCGAGGACGGAAACGGGATGACCTGATTCTCTCGATCGTTCGAGCGGTGGTCGACGCTCTGCCCCTCACTCATCGTCGCTCCCGTGTCGGTGCCGGCGTTGCTGCGGCGAGGGGGAGATGATGGGACTCGGCGGGAGCGCCCGCAAGGTGCTTCGCCGGCCATCGGTCACGGTACGATTCCGGCCCGGGCCGCGAGACCGATGTGCGTCGCCGCACGGTGAGGTGGCAAACATCACCGTCTTGCCGCGATCTCGCCTTGCCATCGCCACCGCGAAACGCTTTCACTGTGACCTGAAACCTCGTCGGTTTGTCCACCGCGGCGGCGCCTGAACCCGAGCTCCCCAGCCCTCGGGCAATGCCGCGGATCCCGGCAAGCCGACACCCGGAGGTTTCGAGACCCAAGGACTTCAGGCGGCCTCCTCGGAGCGCCGCCCTTTTTTCGTGTCGATCCCAAGCGTGGGGCGATGCCGCGGTCACGATGACCATCTTGGCAGCCGCGCCCGCCGGCGCGAGAAGCGGCGGCGATGTCCGAGAACTCTCCTCCCCCGTCGGCCGGCCCGCCCGTCTTCGACGATGCCTTCCGGACCCGCCTCGCGGATCTCTTCGCGTGGCGGCGGGACGTGCGGCGCTTCCGCACCGACCCGGTCGACGAGGCCGTGCTGCGGACCTGCCTGGATCTCGCGGCGCTCGCGCCCTCGGTCGGCAACAGCCAGCCCTGGCGGTTCGTGCGGGTCTCCGATGCCGGACGGCGCGAAGCGGTCGCCGCGAGCTTCGAGCGCTGCAACGCCGCCGCCCGCGCGACCTATCCCGACGAACGGGGCGCGCTCTACGCCCGCCTGAAGCTCGCGGGCCTGCGCGAGGCCCCGGTCCACCTCGCGGTGTTCTGCGATTCCGCGACGGAGGCCGGCCACGGGCTCGGCCGGGCGACCATGCCGGAGATGCTGCGCTATTCCGTGGCGGCCTGCATCCACGCCTTCTGGCTCGCCGCCCGCGCCCACGGCCTCGGCGTCGGCTGGGTGTCGATCGTCGAGCCCGCCGCCGTCACGGACGCCCTCGACGTGCCGGAGGCGTGGGATCTGATCGCCTATCTCTGCGTCGGCCACCCGGTCGAGGAGCATGCCGACCCCGAACTCGTCCGCCACGGCTGGCAGGAGCGGTGCCCGGAGGCGGTCCGCCTGCATGAGCGCTGAGGGCGCTGGAGCATCGTCCCGAAAGGTGGTTGCCGGCTTCCGGAAAAAGACGATGCAAGATCAAGGAGCGAGAGCGTCGGCGCCGTTGCTTAAAATTGATCGGACTTCCTGAGCCGGGGATTCGCCCTCCCGACAACGGGCTGTGCAAGAGGGCGGGCATGAGACCCGCATTTCGCCGCGCGTAAAGCAGAACGGCAAGCTGGAACGGTGGATCGTCTTCGCCAGTTACGCTCCAGCTTGGAAAGGCGATCTTCGATGTTCGGAACAGGCCAGTACAGGGTGCGTCTCGCGGGCGCGCTCGCGGCAGTGCTGTGCGCGGCGGGTGCCGCGCAGGCCCGGGAGGTCGTCCCCTTCGCCGAGGGGATCGGCGCGGGCACGATCGTCGTGCGCACCACCGAGCGCCGGCTCTACCTCGTCAACGGCGACGGCACGGCGATCCGCTACCCCGTCGCGGTCGGCAAGCCGGGCAAGCAGTGGAGCGGCGCGACCCAGATCGACGGCAAGTACTACCAGCCCGACTGGTCGCCCCCGGCCGAGGTGAAGCGCGACAACCCGCGGCTGCCCAACCTCATCCGCGGCGGCTCGCCGAGCAACCCGATGGGCGTGGCGGCGATGACCCTGCGCGGCGGTGAATACGCCATCCACGGCACGAACCGCCCGCGGTCGATCGGCACCTTCGCGTCCTACGGTTGCATCCGCATGTACAATCAGGATATCGCCGACCTGTTCGAGCGTGTCTCCGTCGGCACGCAGGTGTATGTGATGCGCTGAGCGCGCGGCGGATCGCGCCGCAGCCATCCGCCGCGCCGATTACGGGGCCCGCCGGTGACCGCATCGCCCACCATCCTGATCGCCGATCCGGACGAGGAGACCCGGCTGGCCCTCGCGGAAGCGGTGGCACGGCTCGATCCCGGAGCGCGGATCGTCGAGGCGGCCGACGGGGGCGCGCTGAACCGCGCACTCGCCGGCTCCCGCATCGACGTGCTCTTCATCGACGTGCTGCTGCCGCAGACCAACGGCGCCGACATCCGGCGGTGGCGCGAGACCGGCAACCCGCGGGGCCTCGTCGTCCTCGTCACCGACATGCTCGCGCCCCGCTGGCCCGCCACGGCCCGCCGGGTGGGGGCCTACGACGTGATCCTCAAGCCGCTGGGCGATCTCCATATCGGCCGCCTGCTCGCGGCCAACCAAGTCCTGTCGCGCTCCCTCGATTGCCTCGTCGTCGATCCCGGCCAGGCGACGCGTACGCTCGTGCGCAAGCTCCTCGGGCAGAGCCATTTCGCGTTCCGCATCCGCGAGGCCGCGGGCGGTCGGGACGCGGTGCGGCTCGCCGAAGCGGGGCCGGTCGATCTCGCCATCATCGAATTGAGCCTGCCCGATTATCCCGCTCTCGAAGTCGCCTGCCGCATCAACGACCGCCATCCCGCCGCCCGCATCCTGATGACGGGGCCGCGGATCGAGGAGGGCGTCCAGCGCCAGCTCGCCACCTTCGGCGCTTCGGGCTTCCTGCCCAAGCCGTTCCAGTTCTTCGACATCGACAAGGCCGTGCACGAGAGCTTCGGCCTGTGGCATCCCTACCTCATCAACGCGCTGCGGCGCGAAAGCCTGCTCGACGCCGGGCCGACCGTAGGGCAGGTTGTCTAGCGCATCGCCGCGGAAGGCCGTCGCCGACCTGTCGAGAACGCGATACGAGACGAACAGCCTCGCGCCTTCCCGCGCCGGCGCCTGCCCGCTCCGGAGCGCCGACCCGCAGCCATGGACATCGCTTCCCGGCCGAGACCGATGCAGGACCAGACGCCGGGAAACCGGTCCGCGACGCCGCATCCCTACACGCGGGCGCGCCTCAACGACCTCGTCCGGCGCATCGAGGCGGCCCTGCGCAGCGGCGACCGGGCGCTCCAATCCCAGCTCGTGCTGCAATCGGCGGAACTGCTGACCAAGCGCTGGTCCCGCCTTCCGCCCCCGGACAAGCCCGCCTTCGACGGTCTGCTCGTCACCCTGTGCGACCAGATCGACAGGGCGGCGCGCCGGACCTTCGCCGAGCGGCTCGCCCCGTTGCGGCTCGGGCCGCCGCGCACCTCGCAGGCGCTCGCGCGGGATGCCTCGATCGACGTCGCGGCACCGCTCCTGACGGGCTGCTCCAGCCTCGGCGACGACCTCCTGGCAGAGCTCGCGGCCTCGGGCAGCGACGGCCATCGCCGCGCCATCGCCGTGCGCCCGACCGTGACGCCGGCCGTGACGGAGGTGCTTCTGCGCCACGGCGACGGCCGCATCGCCGCCCGGCTGCTCGACAATCCCGGCGCCCGCTTCTCGGAGGCGGGCTTCTCCGACCTGGCGGCGCATTCCGAGCGAACGGAGGCGGTGACGCTGCGCCTCGCCCTCCGGCCGGACCTGCCGCCCCCGGACCGGCCGGCGCTTCTCGATCGGACGCGCCGACGGGCCGCCGAGGCCCTGGTGAGCGATCTCGGCGGCGATCGCGCCGGGGCGGACCGCCTGCTGGCCCAGGCGGAGGAGACGCTGGGCCGCCCGGTCGCGGAGGAGCGCCTCGCGCGGTTTCGCGCCTCGCTCGATGTCATCGGCGGCCGGTTCAGCGGCGCGCGCCGCGGTCCCGGCGCGTCCCAGCTCGAACGCTGGGTGACCCTGAACCGCATCGAGGATGGGCTCGCCGCCATCGCCCATGCCGCCGGCCTGCCGCTCGCCGCGACGGTGGCCGCCTTCGACGCACCCTCGCCGGCGCCTCTCGCGGCGATCCTGCGCGGGCTCGATCATCCGTGGCCCGTCACGAAGGCGCTGATGACGCAGCGCTTCGGCGGCACGGTGCCCGTCGGGGCGGCAGAGGAGGCCTGGGACCTGCATCGGCGCTTGCAACCCGGCACAGCCCGCCGCCTGATCCGCTTCGCGGCGATGCCCCTGCTCTGCGCGGCCTTCCTCCCCGAGGCCGACACGGCCGAGCCGGAGGATCGTCCGTAATACAAATCGACGATGATGATGACTCATCGTCGATTGCCCGCGCGACGGCGCGGCGGCGGGCGTCCGCCGGACGCATGGCACCCGACCAACGGTCGGGTGCCATGCAGCTTGGTATAAGGCGGCGCTGGGCTGCACCGCCGAGAAAGCGCGCGCGGCGGCGTGCCGGATCGCCTATGGACCGGGGATGGGCAACGGATCGGCACTGGATCGCTGCGGCCCGCCGCTCCGGCGACGGGGCTTGAACGCGTGAGCCGCCCCGACTCCGCGCGGGACGCGATGCCCGCACCCGCTCGAGAGGCGCCCGGCTGGGCGGCGCAGCTCGCGCCGTTCTTCTGCCTCTACATCACCTTCGGCACCACACTCGGCTTCCTGATCAGCGGTGCGCCGCTGATCCTGCGGGCCCGGGGCGTCGATCTCGCCGAGGTCGGCTTTCTCCAGCTCATCAACCTGCCGGTCGGGCTCACCTTCCTCTGGGCCGTGCTCGTCGACCGTATCCGCCTGCCGCACCTGCCGCACCGGCTCGGCTGGATCGTGCTGATGCAGGGGGCGGCCATCGCCCTGCTTTTCGTGTTGAGCCGGGGCGAGGCGTGGCCGCTGCCGGTCCTGTTCGGGCTCGCGCTCGCCACCTGCTTCTGCGTCGCCACCATGGACATCGCCCTCGAAGCCCTCGTCGTCGAGACGGTCGGCCCGGAGCGGCGGCCCTACGTCGCCTCCGCCAAGCTCTGCGGCGCCTCGCTCGGCGGCATCGTCGGCGCCGGGTTGCTGATCGCCGAGTACGACCGGCTCGGCTGGCACGGCGCCGTGCTCGCGGTGGCGGTCCTGAACGGGCTCTGCCTCATGCCGATGCTGCGCTATCCCGAGCGGGCCCTGCGACGGGTCTCGGCGGAGGCGCAGCGGAGTGCGCTCGCGCTCGGGCGCCTCCGCTTGCTCGGCGGGCGCGTGCTGGTGCTCGGCCTCTACTTCGCGGCGATGTTCGCGCTCACCGGCTCGAACAACCTCGCCCTGCTCGATCTCGGCGTGCCGCTTTCCGAGGTCGGCCTCGTCACCGGCGGGCTCTCCTCGGGCATCAACCTCGTCATGGCCCTGGTCTCCGGCTATCTCGTGCGGCGCGTCGGCACGCTGCCGCTCGTCACCGTCTCCGCCCTCGGCGTCGCGGCCTCCGGGCTGCTCATGCTCTGGGCGAGCGCGACCGCCGCGCCCGCTCTCGGCCTCGCCGCGGCGATCCTCGGCATCCTGTGCGGCGGCGGGCTCGGGGTGCCGGTCTTCAACATGATCTACCGCTGGGCCCAGGGGCCGCAGCCCGCCACCGACTACGCGCTCCTGTTCGGCGCCGCCTTCTTCGCCGCAATGCCGCTGCGGGTCGGGGCGCCGGCGCTCGCCGGCGCGGTCGGCTGGCCCGCCTACTTCGCCCTCGCGGTGCCGCTCTACGGGCTCGCCGTGCTACTCCTGCGCGGCGCCATCGCCCGGACGCTCATCGCCGACCGCGCGGCCGACCGCGCGGCGTCTTGAGGGCCGCCCCGCGCCGCGGGTGCTGGCGCTTGCCCGCGCCCTCGCCTATGCGCCAGGGAGCCGCCCTCTTCCGGGCCGAAACATCCGTCACAGCCGCGCCATGCTGAAGGCCTTCCTCGCCTATTACCGGCCGCACCGGACGCTGTTCCTAGTGGATTTCGGCTGCGCCGTGCTCTCGGGCCTGCTCGAACTCGGCTTCCCGCTCGCGGTCAAAGCCTTCGTCGACAGGCTGCTGCCGCAGCAGGATTGGGGCCTGATTTGGCTCGCCGCCGCGGGCCTGTTGCTCCTCTACGTCGCCAATGCCGGGCTGATGGTGGTCGTCACCTATTGGGGCCACGTCCTCGGCATCAACATCGAGACGGAGATGCGGGCCCGCGCCTTCGATCACCTGCAGAAACTCTCCTTCCGCTTCTTCGACGGGCAGAAGACCGGCCATCTGGTCGCCCGCGTCACCAAGGATCTGGAGGAGATCGGCGAGGTCGCCCATCACGGCCCCGAGGATCTGTTCATCGCCGTGATGACGCTGTTCGGCGCCTTCGCCCTGATGTTCCTCGTCCACCCGCCGCTGGCGCTGATGACGCTGGCGATCCTGCCGGTGATCGCCTTCGTCACCATCCGCTACGGCGGGCGCATGACCCGCAACTGGCAGGCGCAGTACGGGCGGGTCGGCGCCTTCAACGCCCGCATCGAGGAGAATGTCGGCGGCATCCGCGTGGTGAAGGCCTTCGCCAACGAGGCACACGAACGGGCGCTGTTCGCCTCCGACAACCTGAAATACCGCACGACCAAGCTCGAAGCCTACCGGCTCATGGCCGGCGCCCTCTCGATCAACTATCTGGGCCTGCGCCTCGTGCAGATCGTGGTGCTCTTGGGCGGCGCCGCCTTCGTCGTGCGCGGCGACCTGACGGCCGGCGGCTTCGTCGGCTTCCTGCTCCTCGTCGGCGTGTTCTACCGGCCGCTCGAGAAGATCGGCGCGGTGTTCGAGACCTACCCGAAGGGCATCGCCGGCTTTCGCCGCTACCAGGCGCTGCTCGCCACCGAGCCGGACATCGCCGACCGGCCGGGCGCGATCCCCGCCCCGCCGCTCAAGGGCGAGATCCGCTTCGAGAATGTGCGCTTCGGCTACAGCCCGGACCGGCCGGTGCTCGCTGGCGTCGATCTGACGATCCACGTGGGGGAGACGGTGGCCTTCGTCGGCCCCTCGGGTGCGGGCAAGACCACGCTGCTCTCGCTGATCCCGCGTTTCTACGAAGCGGAAGCCGGGCGCATCACCATCGACGGCCGCGACATCCGCGACCTGACGCTGAGCTCGCTCCGCGGCCAGATCGGCATCGTGCAGCAGGACGTGTTCCTGTTCGCCGGCACGATCCGCGAGAACATCGCCTACGGCCGTCTCGGCGCGAGCGAGGCGGAGATCCTGGACGCCGCCGCCCGCGCCCGACTCGACGGCCTGGTCGCGTCGCTGCCCGAGGGGCTCGACACGGTGATCGGCGAGCGCGGGGTGAAACTCTCGGGCGGCCAGAAGCAGCGGCTCGCCATCGCCCGCGCCTTCCTCAAAAACCCGCCGATCCTGATCCTCGACGAGGCGACCTCGGCGCTGGACACGCAGACCGAGCGAGAGATCCAGGCCTCGCTGTTCGAGCTGGCGGAGGGGCGCACGACGCTGGTGATCGCCCATCGCTTGGCGACGATCCGCCACGCCGACCGCATCGTGGTGGTGGCCGAGAGCGGCATCGCCGAGCAGGGGCGCCACGACGCGCTGCTGGCCGGCGACGGCTACTACCGCCGCCTCCACGCGGCGCAGGTGGAGGAGCCGTTTTCGGATCGGCCGCGCACGGCGGCGGAGTGATACTGTTTCCGGTTGATTGGTTCGGTTCGGACCTACCCCCGTCATCCCGGGGCCGCGCAGCGGAACCCGGGATCCACCCGTGATGCGCGGCTGAAACAGAGCGTCCAGGCCAGTCGTGGATTGCACGCCTCCGGCGCGCCCCTTCGGGTCCGGGTTCGCCTTCGGCGCCCCGGAATGACGGGAAGCAGCACCGAAGGAAGCAACCGGAAACCGTATGAGGCGTGGGACTCCGCTCCCCCTTGCGGGGAGGAGAGATCGGTTCAGCCTCGCTCGGCCTCGGCCAGCAGCCCGTCGACGAAGCCCGGCAGGCCGGTGCGGCGGGTGCGCTTGAGGCGCTCGGCGGTCAGGATCGCCTGGAGTGCGCGAAACGACTCGTCGAGGTCGTCGTTGACGATGACGTAGTCGTACTCGCTCCAGCGCTGCATCTCGTTGCGGGCGTTGGCCAGCCGCCGCTCGATGGTCTCCGGCGCGTCCTCCGCCCGGCGCTCCAGCCGGTTGCGCAGCTCCGAAAAGCTCGGCGGCAGGATGAACACCGTCACCACGTCGTCCTGCAGCCGCTGCCGGACCTGGCGGGTGCCCTGGTAGTCGATGTCGAAGATCATGTCCCGGCCCTGGCCCAGCGTCTTCTCCACCGGGCGGCGGGGCGTGCCGTAGAAATTGCCGTGGACCTCGGCCCATTCGAGCAGGTCGTCGCGGGCGCGCAGATCCTCGAACGCCTCGCGGTCGATGAAGCGGTAGTGGCGCCCGTCGATCTCCGAGGGGCGGCGCGCCCGCGTCGTCACCGAGATCGACAGGTCGAGGCCCCAGCCGCCGTCCTGGGCGATGGCGCGGGTCAGCGTCGTCTTGCCCGCCCCCGAGGGCGAGGACAGGATCAGGATCAGCCCGCGCCGGGCGATGTCCGGCCTGCCTTGCGTGGCGTCCTGCGTCATCGGCCGTTCACTCCGCTGCCCACGTTCGGCGTCCTCACTCGACGTTCTGCACCTGCTCGCGGAATTGCTCCACCACGGCCTTCAAGTCGAGTCCGATCCGCGACAGGGTGATGTCGCCGGCCTTGGCGCAGAGCGTGTTGGCCTCGCGGCCGAGTTCCTGGGCCAGGAAATCGAGCCGCCGGCCGATCGCGCCGCCTTCCGCCAGCAGCTCGCCCGCGGCGGCGAGGTGGGCGCGCAGGCGGTCGAGTTCCTCGCGCACATCCGCCTTGGCGGCGAGCAGCACCGCCTCCTGATGCAGGCGGTCGGGATCGAGCCCCCCGGCGCCGACGAGCGCGGCCACCGAATCCGCGAGCCGGGCCCGCACCGCCTCGGGCCGGCGGGCGGGGCAATCCTCGGCGGCCTCCGTCAGGCGGGCGATGTCGGCGATCTGGCCGGTCACGATCGCGTGCAGCCGCGCGCCCTCCGCCTGCCGGGCGGCGACGAGGTCGGCGACGAGGCCGTCGATCCCGGCGGCGAGGTCGCGCTCGAGCGCCTCCGGGTCGGCGCCGGCCTCGCTCTCCGTCTCCACGACGCCGCGGACGGACAGCAGCCCGTCCAGCGTCGCCGGGCCGACCCCGGCGGGGCGCGGCACGCGGGCGGCGGCAGCGGCGAGGCTCGCCAACAGGCTCTCGTCGATGCGCACCCGCGCCGCCGCCTCGGGCCGCGTCAGCGTCAGGGTGAGCTGGCACTGGCCGCGGGAGAGCGCCTTGGACAGGGCGGCGCGGGCCGCCTCCCCCGCCGCGTCGAAGCCGTTCGGCACCCGCACGCGGATGTCGAGCCCGCGCCCGTTCACGGTGCGGATCTCCCACAGCCACTGCACGGCGCCGGTCGTGCCGGCGGCGCGGGCGAAGCCCGTCATGCTCGCCATGATCTTGCTCGCAAGAGTCTTGGCCAAGGCGCGCCGCTCCCCGCTGATCCGTCCGTGCTCGGCCGCTCCTCGCCGGAACGATGGGAGAGAAGGCCGGTTTGTCGGATACGCGCATTCCGCGAGAGAGCGCAATGCGAGGGCAGCGAAAGCCTCGGGTCCCTCGCCGGCTCGGACCGCCGCGTGCAGTGCAGCAGAAACCGACGCGCTCTATTCTGCACAAAAAGTATGCACGCCATATAACGATGCAATAGCTCAGTGCCGAAGCAGGCACGAATACTGTGCATCAGCTTGACGCTTACTGGTCGTCTTCCTAATTTCAGGATCGATCACAAGGGCACCGAACATTCGAGCGGGGACCCCTCCATGACGAACCCCTTCGACATCAAGAACCGTTTCCGTGCGCGCCTGCGTGCGGCCGACGCGCAGAAGCATCGCGTCCGCGCCAAGCTTCTCGCCGACGGCACGCGGGCGCTGGCTCCGATCACCGAGGCCCTGACGCTGATGGCCGAAGTGCTGGAGGAGGACGACATCGCGCATGGCCGGATCGTCTGCCCCGCGCCGGAGGTGGACCGGGACGATTTCGTCGGCTTCACCGCCACGCTGCAGAACGGCGCCGATCAGGAGCACCGGATCACCGTGAAGTACGGCCCCGTGCTGGGCGGCCGCAACTTCATCGCGGTGACGGGCCTCGGGGCGGAGTACAACGAGCGGCTCCTCACCCTGGCCAGCAACGCGGCACCGAGCCTCGGCCGCTCGGTCGGCAACGACGTGCATGTCGAGGCGGATCGCGGCGGCGATCTCGCGGAGATCCTGCGGGAGATGGTCGAGGATTTCTTCGCCGGCCACAGCGAGGCGCCGATCCGAACCGGAGCCGCCGAGGCGCGCGGTCGTCTGGCGCTGGTGCAGTAGGGTCTCGCGGGACGCCTCGCCAAACCGGCGATGGGTCGGGCCCTTGCCGGCAGCCAGAGGTTGCGCGATGATCGTTCAGATCGCCGACGACAAGGCGTTGATTCGAGCACGGCGGGGAGCGATGCCCTCCATCGACAGCGGGGCGTGCGACGAGGACTGGGATCAGGACCTCGCCGACGATCTGATCGGTTCGAGCCTCCTCGTCGGCCTGACCTATGTCGATTCCGAGGGTGTCCTACTCAGTCGGGAACAAGTCTTCGGAATCGTCGAGACGGTCGATGCCCAGGCGGGCATCGTCATCCGGACCCGCGACGAGGGCGAGCCTTTCACGGTCGCCCCCCTGCTCGAAGCAATCGAGGTCGGCGAGCCGGGTCTCTACCAGTTGGCGGATCAGGACCGGATCGTCGAGAACCCGGACTTCACCGCCCTCTTCACCGTCACCAAGCCACGCCGGAACTGATGCCGTTTCCGATTGAATGGATCGGTTCAGCCCCCGTCATCCCGGGGCCGCGCAGCGGAACCCGGGATCCACCCGAGATGCGAGGGTAGCGGCCGGTCGTGGATTGCACGCCTCCGGCGCGCCCCTTCGGCTCCGGGTTCGCCTTCGGCGCCGCGGAATGACGGGAAGCAGCAACGAAGGAATCAACCGGAAGCCGTATGACGCCCCTCCTCACGGATCGAGGCGGCGCGCGCGGGCGGCCCGCGCCATGGCGATGAGTTCGTTGGCGGTGAAGCTGTGCGGCGGCAGGCGCGTCTCGGGCGCGACCGGGTGCAGCTCGACCGGGTGCCGGTCCAGCGGGGACGGGACGGCGGAAGGCACTCCCGGATTCCAGCTCGGCCAGAGACTGCGAATGCGAGAACTCTTCCTGGTCACCGATACCGCCATGCCGCCTCCGAAGCCGATCGCTTAAGAGGATGATAACCAAGCCGAGCGGCAAGAAACATTCTTGACGCGCATCGATGTGGTGCTTCGCGGAATGTTTTGTCGGCGGCGCGTCGCGGCGGCGAGGTCCCGCGATGCAGAACGCTTCACGCCCATGAAAAAGGGCGGGCGCGATCCTGCAGGATCGCACCCGCCCCCTCTCTCTCCAGGCCGATCCCGGCCCGGACTACTCCGCGGCGTCGAGGCGCGGGCGCTCGATCTCGGCGCGCTCGCGCTTCACCAGTTCGGCGGTAAGGAACGCCACCTCCAGCGCCTGCTCCGCGTTGAGGCGCGGGTCGCAATAGGTGTGGTAGCGGTCCTGCAGGTCGTCGGCCGTCAGCGCGCGGGCGCCGCCGGTGCACTCGGTGACGTCCTTGCCGGTCATCTCCAGATGGATGCCGCCGGCGATCGTCCCCTCGGCGCGGTGCACGCCGAAGAAGCCCTCGATCTCCTGCATCACTCGCTCGAACGGCCGCGTCTTGTAGCGGCCGGCGGCGATGGTGTTGCCGTGCATCGGATCGCAGACCCACACCACGTTGCGGCCCTCGCGCTGCACCGTGCGGATCAGCCCTGGCAGGTGGTCGCCGACCTTGTCCGCGCCGAAGCGGCAGATCAGGCTGAGGCGGCCGGCCTCGTTCTCCGGGTTGAGGAGGTCGATCAGCCGGATCAGTCCCTCGGCCGTGGTCGAGGGACCGCATTTCAGGCCGATCGGGTTCTTGATGCCGCGGGCATACTCCACGTGGGCGTGGTCCGGCTGGCGGGTGCGGTCGCCAATCCAGAGCATGTGGCCGGAGGTGGCGTACCAGTCGCCGCTCGTCGAATCGACGCGGGTCAGCGACTCCTCGTAGCCGAGCAGCAGCGCCTCGTGGCTGGTGTAGAAATCCGTGGTGCGGACCTCCTGGTGCGTCTCCGGGTTGATGCCGATGGCGCGCATGAAGTCGAGCGCGTCCGACATCCGTTCGGCGACGTCCCGGTAGCGCGAGGATTGCGGTGAATCCTTCACGAAGCCGAGCATCCAGCGATGCGCGTTCTCGAGGTTGGCGTAGCCGCCGGTGGCGAAGGCGCGCAACAGGTTCAGCGTCGCCGCCGACTGCCGGTAGGCCTCGAGCTGACGCTTCGGATCGGGCACGCGGGCCTCTTCCGTGAAGGTCAGCCCATTGATGATGTCGCCGCGGTAGCTCGGCAGCGACACGCCCTCCAGCGTCTCCGTCGGCGAGGAGCGCGGCTTGGCGAACTGCCCGGCGATGCGCCCGACCTTCACCACGGGCGAGCCGCCCGCGAAGGTGAGCACCATCGCCATCTGCAGGAAGACGCGGAAGAAGTCGCGGATGTTGTCGGCGGAGTGCTCGTCGAAGCTCTCGGCGCAGTCGCCGCCCTGGAGCAGGAAGGCCTCGCCCGTCGAGACGCGCGCCAGCGCGCTCTTCAGCTTGCGCGCCTCACCGGCAAAAACCAGCGGCGGAAAGCTCGCGAGCTGCGCCTCGACGGCCTGGAGAGCGCCCGCGTCCGGATAGGACGGGACCTGCTGGATCGGCAGGTTGCGCCAGGTTTTCGGGGTCCACCGCTCGGCCATGATACTCTCTCCGCTCACCCCACCGGGTGATGCGCGCGGGCCCTCCCGCCTCGCGCGAAGCCGGGCTTATAGAGCGGTTTTTTCGAAGTTGCGAGTTTGCCGACGCGATGGCTGCGTCTCGGTCCGCGCATCGGCCGTCAGCCGCGCAATCCCCGCCCGGCGAGCAGGCCGACGAGTTCGGCTTGGCGCGAGACGCCGGTCTTCTGGAAGATACGCTTCAGCACCGAGCGGGCGGTGTTGGGGGTGATCCCGAGCTTGGCCGCGGCCGGCGCCGGCGCGTCGCCCGCCGCGATCAGGGCCGCGAGACGGGCCTCCGCCGGGGTCAGGTCGAACAGGCCCTGGACGACGTCGGCACCCGGCACCTCCTGGGCCACGACGGGCGTGGCGATCAGCACGAAGCGGGCGCGGACGAACACGTCGTGGGCCGCGCCGCGGATCGGCACGAGATGGAGAATGACCGGGGGCCGCTCGTCGGCGGCGGCGATCGGGATCGAGTGCACCGCCGCCTCCGTCCCGGGGCCGGACCGCGCGAGCGCCTCGCGCAGCAGCCGGTCGGCGGCCGGATCCACCGCGGCGAGCCGCGAGGGCTGGTCGCTGAGGGTGTGGGGCATCATCGCCACCAGGGACGGGTTGGCGCCGATGACCCGCCCGCCCTGCCCGAGCACGGCGGCGGGCAGGCCGAGGGCTTCGAGCGTTTGCGTCGTGGTGGCGACCCGTTCCATCTCCAGGCGCGCGGAGAGCAGCGCGGCCCGCGCGAGATGCGGGCGCAGCCCGTTGAGCGCGGCCAGGGTCTGCGGACCGAAATCGCCCTCCGCGCGGGCGCGCTCGCAATGGACGATGACGCTGTCGCCGCTCGGCACCATCACCGTCGTCGCGGTGCCGGCGCCGTAGCCGCGCGGGATCAGGAAATCCCGGTAGAGCGGCAGCGTCGCGATCTCCTCCTCCGTCACGACGTCGAGGTCGTTGCAGAAGCCGGGATGGCGCAGCTCCAGCAGGCGCTCCGTGCGGACGTTGCCGGGAAAGCTCAAATGTTCGGTCACCAGCGCGTCGAACTCCGGCGATGTGGTGACGAAGCCGCGGTAGTGCGTCCCGGTCGAGACGATCAGCACCGCTTCGGGCGCACCGGCGAAGCGGGCGAGTTCGATCAGCACCTCGCGCCACAGCTCGGGCACCGCCGCCGCCTCGTAGATCCGGTCGATCAGCGCCGCGCCCTCCGCCGAGAGGACGGCGGCCGGTTCGATCGAAGCCGAGCGGATGACGGAGGGAAGGGAGCGAGAATGAAGCGTCATGAATCCGGGGAGAACAATGAGACGTCCGCGGCGAGGAGCCGGGACGTCGGCGCCTTCGAAAGCCGCCGGATACCGTATCCGGCCGGTGAGGACAGGATTTTCTTCGCATTCCTCCCCCGCAAGTCAGGATCGCATTTGTCCACATCCAGACTCCGGCAGCCTTTTCGCGAAGCGAGACCCCGGAAGCGTGTCGCAATGTCCCCCTTTTACCGCTGCGTCTCAAGTGAAGTGGGATTCAGCTTTCGGAAGAGCGGCCTTGCCGATTGCGGAATCGCGTGAGGCGGCACCGTCGCGCGTCCCGATGGTCATCCGGAGAAAATGCCGGGCCCGGACGATTGCCGCGGTCGCCCGGCGACCGAGATCTCCCCATGCCGGAGCATGTTCGAGCGGGGCGGCCACCGGCTCGCGCGAAGACAATTCGGAAAATCAGACACTTAGAGCGTTTTCCGTGATCCGGGGATCGTGGAAAAGGCACGCGACACAGGAGAGGTTCATGCGGCTCCAGGTTCTCGGTTGCGGAGACGCGTTCGGCTCGGGCGGGCGCTTCCACACCTGCTTCCACATCGATACCTCGGTCGATAACCCGGTCGATGCGTTCGGCGGTGCCTTCCTCATCGATTGCGGCGCCTCCGCGCTGATCGCGATCCGGCGCTTCGGCGTCGATCCGAACCGCATCCGCACGGTGTTCCTCACCCATCTCCACGGCGACCATTTCGGCGGCCTGCCCTGGCTGATCCTCGACGGGCAGCTCGTCAGCGGGCGCACCGATCCGCTCACGGTGGTCGGGCCGCCGGGCACGGCCGATCGCCTCCCGGCGGCGATGGAGGTGCTGTTTCCCGGCTCCAGCACGGTCGAGCGGCGCTTCCGGGTCGAGGTCGTGGAGATGGAGGCCGGATGTCCGGTCGAGACCGACGGCGTGCGCGCGACGGCCTTCACCATGCGCCATCCCTCCGGCGCGCCCGCGCACGCCCTGCGGATCGAGGCGGGGGGCAAGGTCGTCAGCTATACCGGCGACACCGAGTGGGTGGAGGACATCGTCGCGGCGGGGCGCGGGGCGGATCTGATGATCGCCGAGGGCTACACCGTGGAGCGTCCGGTGAAGTTCCACCTCGACTGGGCGACGCTGAGGCGGCGCCTGCCCGAGATCGCCCCGAAACGGCTGATGCTCACGCATATGAGCCCGGAGATGCTCGCCCATCCGCCGGACGGCTACATCGCGGCGGAGGACGGGCTCGTCCTCACGCTTTGACATCGCGGCCCATCTGCCGCCTCTTCCGCGCGCAACGGCAAGGAAGGACGAATCATGCGGATGGTCGTGCTCTATGGACTCCTTGGTCTCGGTCTGATCACGGCGCCGGCTCTGGCGCAGGCGCCCGCAAAACCCGCGGTGCCGCAGGTGAGCGCCGACCCGGAGCGCCTGGCCGCCGCCCGCGAGGTCGTCGCCGCCGCGCAGGGCGACCGGGCCGCGGTGCTCGCGGCGATGAAGGCGCCGATGGCGGGCGTCATGCAGCAGATGGGGCTGACGGACCCGAAAAAGGCCCAGGTCATGGTGGACGAGGTCGTCCTGCCCACCCTCTCCGAGCGTTACGACGACCTGCTCGCGATCCAGGCCCTCAGCTTCGCCGCCGTCCTCTCGAAGGAGGACCTGAAGGCGGTCGCGGCCTTCTACGCCACGCCGGCGGGCCGGAACCTCGTCAAGGCGCAGCCGCAGCTGAGCCAGGCCATGCTGACGGGGATGCAGCAGTGGATGGGCACGCTGATGCCGCAGCTCAAGGAGAAGATCGAGAAGGCCGCCGCCACCCATGGCTGGTCGAACGAGATCAAGCGGCGCTAGAGCCTCGTCCCGAAAGGCGCTTGCCGGCTCGTCTGAAGAGACGATGCGGCACAGGGGGCTGGAGCCCCCTCACCGCTTCGGTTCGAACAGGGCCGCGGCCTCCGGCCCCTGCGGAAACGTCAGGGGCATCCGGATCACGCCGCGGTGGTAGGGGAAGCGGGCGCGCTGGAGCGGGTCCGGCCCGGTGAAGATCAGGCGCGGGCGGAACGAGACCGGGCTGACGCAGATGAGGTAGTTGCGCAGGTTGCGCTCGTCGGGCACGAACATCGCCGTGTCGAGGTAGCGCGCCTCGTGGCGCACCCAGGACGGGATGGACGGCAGCCGCCAGCGCCGGGCCAGATGCTCGCCGACCCCGCCGAGGAAGGCATCGGGCCGGGCGCGACCCAGGAATCCGGGATCCTCGGCGATCATCGCGCCCTGCGCGGCAGTGTCGCCGTCGAGGGCGTAGAAGGCGTCGAGGAAGTTTTGCAGGTGGTGGTCCCAATCGCCGTCCACCCGCGCCCGCTCGACCACCTCGCGCAGGGAAGCCGGTCTCATCGCGGGGCGCCCGGTTGGTTCGGAACCGGGCGCGCCCGCGGCATGTCGCCTACTCCGCGGCCGCCGCGAACACCGTCCCGGCCCGCGGCAGGTCCAGCGTGTCCCAGGTCTCGACCAGGGCCGCGGTCAGCGCGCCAATCCGCTCGTCGTCGTGGAAGGGCGAGGGCGTGATCCGCAGGCGCTCGGTGCCGCGCGGGACGGTGGGGTAGTTGATCGGCTGGATGTAGATGTCGTGGTGCTCCAGCAGATGGTCGGCCGCCGCCTTGCACAGCTCGGCGTCGCCCACCATCAGCGGCACGATGTGGGTCTCGGTGTGCAGCACCGGCAGGCCGGCGGCCTCCAGCGCCGCCTTGGTGCGGGCGGCCTGGCGCTGATGCGCCTCGCGCTCGGTCTTCGAGCGCTTGAGGTAGCGCACCGAGGCGCGCGCCGCCGCGGCGACGGCCGGCGGCAGGGCGGTGGTGAAGATGAAGCCGGCCGCGTGGCTGCGCACCGCGTCGCACAGCGTCGCCGATCCGGTGATGTAGCCGCCGACGCAGCCGAAGCCCTTGGCCAGCGTGCCCTCGATCACGTCGACCCGGTGCATCACGCCGTCGCGCTCGGCGATGCCGGCGCCGCGCTCGCCGTAGAGGCCGACGGCGTGGACCTCGTCCAGATAGGTCATGGCGCCGTAGGCGTCGGCGAGGTCGCAGATCGCCGCGATCGGCGCCACGTCGCCGTCCATCGAGTAGACCGACTCGAAGGCGATCAGCTTGGGCCGGTCGCCGGCCTCGGCGAGCAGCTGCTCGAGATGTTCGAGGTCGTTGTGGCGGAAGACGCGCTTCTCGCAGCCGGAATGGCGCACGCCCTCGATCATCGAATTGTGGTTGAAGGCGTCCGACAGGATCAGGCAGTTCGGGATCAGCTTGGCGATCGTTGAGATGCCGGCCTGGTTCGAGACGTAGCCCGAGGTGAAGACGAGGCCGGCCTCCTTGCCGTGCAGATCGGCGAGCTCGCGCTCCAGATCGACCAGCGGCGAGTTGTTGCCGGCGATGTTGCGGGTGCCGCCGGCGCCGACGCCGCAGCGGGCGGCGGTCTGGGTCAGGGCGCCGACCACCTCCGGGTGCTGGCCCATGCCGAGATAATCGTTGGAGCACCACACGGTGATCTCGCGGCTGCCGCCCTCCGGGCGCCGCCACGACGCCTGCGGGAACCGGCCCGAGATGCGCTCGATATCGGCGAAGACGCGGTAGCGGCGCTCGCTGTGCAGCCGGTCGAGGGCCGCCCGGAAATGTCCGTCGTAATCCGTGCGCGGCCCGGTCGGTCGGGCCGGCGGACGCTCGAACCTGGCCCGGCCATTGCTTGCGCCATGGCTTACGCCGGCATCGTCCACGCCGCCATCACCGCCCACGATCGATTCATCGGACACGGTGCTGTCGGCAGCGTTCACAGGCATCAGGTTCACGGGCATCCGTCCTCGACGCTTTCGGCTGGCCGGGCGTTCTTCTTGGGACGCCTCGGGTAAAGAATTCAGGCGCGCGCGCCGCCCCGAAGAGCGTCGCCGAACCGTTCGCAGCCGGGCGGTGATCTCCCAAGGTTCAGCCCCCGGGGAGCGGCGCGACCTTCCGCGCGTCATCGTCCAACCGGCGGCGCCCGCTTGCTTCCGGGACGAGTCCCTCGCCGGCGCCGCTGTGACCGCAAGATAGGAGGTATTTTCGAACTGGTTCAAGGTGAGTTCGAGACATTCCTGCTTTGCGCCGGCTTTGCGCCGGCTTGAACAGCCTCAGGGATCTTATCCGTATTCGGGTCCGAGCCTGGGACGTCTCTCCTGCGCAGCACCGCCGAGGACGTCGTCCGGCATCGGTTCGGGCTCGAGCGGGCGGGTCTCGTTCATCCCGTTCGTCCTCGAAACGCTGCGCCGGTGACGATGGGTCGCGGCATGATTCGCGCGGCGGGCCGGCCGTCCGGCGCGGTCGTCGGGCGGCGGCCGGAGCGCTGGCGAAGGGCGCGAAACCGCGATACGGCCTTCCCGAGACGGCCGCGCCCGCCTCGGCGGGTCCGGCGGGCAGGATCGTGTCGGAACACGGGCGATGGCGACCAAGGACGACGAGCGGGCGGCACGGCTGAAGGCGGCCCTGCGCGACAACCTCCGCCGCCGCAAGGCGCAGGCGCGGGGCCGGGCCGACGACGCGCCCGATGCCCCATCCGAGCCCGAGCCGGAGGCTCAGCCGCCCCGGAAACGCTAGGCTCGGCGCCCGCCGACCCTCTCGCCCCGCCTCCCCGGGAGCGATGCGCGGGGCGCGGGGTGGAACCGAACGGCCACGCTTCTTCTTTTTGCCGGATACCGCCTATACCTCCAATCGAATGAGGGGCGCCCCCGCGCCCGGCACGCAAGGCGACCTCCGCGACCGGTACGGAGGCGCTTCGAGGACCCCGATGGACCGCATCCACATCACCGGCGGCACGCCGCTCAACGGCACGATCCCGATCTCGGGCGCCAAGAACGCGGCTTTGCCGCTGATGATCGCGAGCCTTCTGACCGGGGAGACGCTGGAGCTCATCAACGTGCCGCGGCTCGCCGACATCGCGGCGCTGACGCGCATCCTCGGCAATCACGGCGTCGATCACATGGTCGTCGGCAAGCGGCCGGGCCAGACCGCCGAGACCGGCCAGACCATCCGGCTGACCGCCTCGAACGTCATCGACACCACCGCGCCCTACGAACTCGTCTCGACCATGCGGGCGAGCTTCTGGGTCATCGCGCCCCTGCTGGCCCGCTTCGGCGAGGCCAAGGTGTCGCTGCCCGGCGGCTGCGCCATCGGCACGCGGCCAGTCAACCTGCTGATCATGGCCATGGAAAAGCTCGGCGCCGAGATCGAGATCGACGGCGGCTACGTCGTCGCGAAGACGAGGAACGGCCTGCGCGGCGCCGAGATCACCTTCCCCAGCGTCACGGTCGGCGGCACCCACGTCGCCCTGATGGCGGCGGCGCTCGCCTACGGCACCAGCGTGATCGACAACGCCGCCCGCGAGCCGGAGGTGGTCGATCTCGCCGAGTGCCTGATCAAGATGGGCGCCCGGATCGAGGGCGCCGGCACCTCCCGCATCGTCGTGGAGGGCGTCGCGCGCCTCGGCGGCGCACGGCACGAGGTGCTGCCCGACCGGATCGAGACCGGCACCTACGCCATGGCGGTGGCGATGACCGGGGGCGACGTCTCCCTCGTCAACACCCGGGCCGACCTGCTCTCGTCGGCGCTCGACACGCTGGCCTCGACCGGCGCCGAGGTCACGGCCCTGCCCGACGGCATCCGGGTGCGCCGCAACGGCGGCGGGATCAGCCCGGCGGACGTGACCACCGACCCGTTCCCCGGCTTCCCGACCGACCTCCAGGCGCAGTTCATGGCGCTGATGACGCTGGCCAAGGGCCAGTCGCGCATCCGCGAGACGATCTTCGAGAACCGCTTCATGCACGTGCAGGAGCTGGCGCGCCTGGGCGCCAGGATCCGCCTCGACGGCGACCTCGCCGTGGTCGAGGGCGTGGAGCGGCTGAAGGGCGCGCCGGTGATGGCCACCGACCTGCGCGCCTCGGTCTCGCTGGTGATCGGCGCGCTCGCCGCGGAGGGCGAGACGCAGATCAACCGCGTCTACCACCTCGACCGCGGCTTCGAGGCGCTGGAGGCCAAGCTCGGTCGCTGCGGCGCGCAGATCGAGCGCGTGCGCGCCTGAGGCGCCGCCAATCCAAAAGAAAGCGGCCTGCACCGGATCGTGCAGGCCGCGCGCCTCTCACAGCCTTGCCTGGGTTCAGCGCCCGACGGCGCCGCGCTTGACGCCGAAGCCGGGAATGTCGCAGGCGCAGGGCGAGTTCACCGGCGCGAAGCCCGTCGGGCAGTTGCCGCGGGCGGTCACGCAGATGCTGCCGCCGCCGCGGCCGTAGCGCGGGGGCGGGGGACCGCGGAAGCGCGGACCGTCATCCTCTTCGTAGCGGCGGCGCCGGCCGTAATCGTCGTCGTCGCGGTAGCGGCGGCCGTAGCCGTCGTCGTAGCGGCGCGGGCTGTCGTAGCCGTCGCGGTAATACTGGGCGCTCGCCGGGCTCGCCACGAACCCGAGGGCCAGGGCGACCCCCAGGGTGCGCCCGATGGCCAGAACTCCACTCTTCATCGTCCTCGTCCCCTCCCGCTGGCTCACGATGGTCATGCTTGGCCTTAGCCCCGCGCTCATGAACGCACGATGAGCCCGAAAGAGCCGCGGCCTCGCGCAGTCGTGCCCGGCCAGGGTAAATCCGGGCGCGTTGCGCGGGCGACGCGCCCGGAAGAGCCCTCCCCGCGGCCCGGCTGCCGGTTGCCGCCGGCGGGTCGCCTCGCTACCTACGCCTCGAAATCCGCTCTCCGCGCGTTCGGTCGGGGAGCCTGGAGCGTAAGCATGGAGCTTCTCAAGCTCGCCGCCCTCGACGCCGAGGATCTCGCCGTCATCTCCGCCCACCTGCAGGACGCGATCCTGCGGGCGGAGGATCTCGCGTGGCTGCCGGGGGAGCACCGCTTCGCCCTCGCGGCGCGCCGCTTCGACTGGTCCGTGCCCCCGGGCGAGCCGCCCCGGCGCCGGCTCGCGGGCCTGCATTTCGAGCGGGTGCTGTCGGTGAAGGCGAAGGGCATCACGCCGGGGGCGAGTTCGGGCGAACCCTTGAGCCTCCTGGCGATCACCTTCGAGGAGACCGAGGCCCCCTCCGGCATCGCCACCCTGGTCTTCTCCGGCGGCGCCGCGATCCGCCTCGAACTCGAATGCATCGAGGTCCGCCTGAAGGATCTCGGTCCCGTCTGGCAGGCCGACGGCCGCCCCGACCACGAGGCGGCGCGCAGCCTCGTCGAGAGCCGCCCGTGACCCCCCTCCCCCGAACCGCCGATAACGCCCGATGATCCGCCTCGACAGCCGCTCCCCGGAATTCGAGGAGGCCTTCAAGCGCCTGCTCGGCCTCAAGCGCGAGATCGCGGAGGACGTGGACGAGACCGTGCGCGGCATCATCGCGGGCGTCGTCTCCGGCGGCGACGCGGCGCTGGTGGACTACACCCGCCGCTTCGACCGGCTCGGCCAGGATTTCGCGCCGGCCGCCCTGCGCATCACCGCCGAGGAGGTGGAGGCGGCGGTCGCCGCCTGCCCGCCCGAGGCCCGCGCCGCCCTGGCGCTCGCCGCCGAGCGGATCGAGGCGTTTCACCGCCGCCAGATCCCCGAGGACCACCTCTCCACCGACGACCTCGGCGTCACCGCCGGCTGGCGCTGGACCGCGCTCGAATCGGTCGGGCTCTACGTGCCCGGCGGCACCGCGAGCTATCCTTCCTCGGTGCTGATGAACGCGGTGCCGGCCCGCGTGGCGGGCGTGCCGCGCATCGTCATGGTGGTGCCGACCCCGGAAGGGCAGCTCAACCCGCTGGTGCTCGCGGCCGCACACCTCTCCGGCGTCACCGAGATCTACCGGGTCGGCGGAGCGCAGGCGGTGGCCGCGCTGGCCTACGGCACGGAGAGCATCTCGCCGGTGGCCAAGATCGTCGGTCCCGGCAATGCCTGGGTGGCGGCGGCCAAGCGCCGGGTGTTCGGCCAGGTCGGCATCGACATGATCGCCGGCCCCTCCGAGGTGCTGATCCTGGCCGACGGCCACGCCAACCCCGACTGGATCGCCGCCGACCTCCTGGCCCAGGCCGAGCACGACGAGGCGGCCCAATCCGTCCTCATCACCGATTCGGACGAACTCGCCGAGGCGACGGAGGCGGCGGTGGAACGCGCCCTCACGACCCTGCCGCGCGAAAAGATCGCCCGCGCCAGCTGGCGCGATTACGGCGCGATCATCCGCGTCCGGGATTTCGACGAGGCGGTGCCGCTCGTCGACGCCATCGCGCCCGAGCACCTCGAAATCGAGACCGAGGATGCCGAGGCGCTGTCGCGAAAGATCCGGAACGCGGGGGCGATCTTCCTCGGCTCGCACACGCCCGAGGCGATCGGCGACTATGTCGGCGGCCCGAACCACGTCCTGCCGACCGCCCGCTCGGCGCGGTTCTCCTCGGGGCTCGGCGTGCTCGACTTCATGAAGCGCACCTCGATCCTGCGCTGCGATCCGGCCGCCCTGCGGGCGCTCGGCCCCGCCGCGATCGCGCTCGGCGAATCGGAGGGGCTCGACGGGCACGCGCGCTCCGTGGCGATCCGGCTCAACCTCTGACGCCGGCCCCGTTCAGGGACGGACGATCACTTTTCGAGCCGCCGCCTCGGGAATGCTTGCCTGCGGGGCGGGCTTGCGGCTCATGTGACGGCAAGAGGGCGCCCGGATTCGGGCGCCGACGCGAGAAGGCGGCGGCGATGAAGGCCGAACCGAAGCAGGGGGCAGACGGGGCGCCGGAGAAGCCGAGGAACCGGCTCGCGGCGGTGCGCTTCGACGAGGCCTCGATCGGCCGGGGCAACCCCGACCAGGAGCACGAGCGCGCCATCGCGATCTACGACATCCTGGAGGAGAACGTCTTCAGCCTGCCCGACCGCGACGACGGGCCCTACGGCCTGGTCCTCGGTCTCGTCGAGAACAAGCTGTCCTTCGCCATCTCGACGGAAGCCGGCGAGCCGGTGATGACCCACCTGCTCTCGCTCACCCCCTTCCGCCGGGTCATCCGCGACTACGAGATGATCTGCGAGAGCTACTACAGCGCGATCCGCACCGCCTCGCCGACGCAGATCGAGGCGATCGACATGGGCCGGCGCGGCCTGCACAACGAGGCGTCCGAACTCCTGCGGCAGCGCCTCGAAGGCAAGGTCGATCTCGACCACGACACGGCGCGGCGCCTGTTCACCCTGATCTTCGCCCTCCACTGGAAGGGCTGAGACCGCGCCGACCGCGCAGCATCCTGCCCGTCGGGTGATCGGATCGGCAAAACGATGCGCTTTCGGGAAATCCGGGGCGGTCTTATATCAGCGTGTGCACGAGCACCTCACGAAACGCCCGATCCGTGATGCATCGGCGCAAGGCGGCGGGGGCGTTTCGCGAGAGGTCACGGTGTCTGCATCGACTTTTCCGACCGGCCGGCGCCTTCCTCTCGGGACGATGCTCCGGCTCCTCGTCGCGCATCGTCCCTTCCGACAAGCCGGATGGCCACCTTTCGGGACGATGCTCCGGCCCTTTGCCTCGCATCGTCTTTTTCCGAAAGCCGGATGGCCACCTTTCGGGACGATGCTCTCGGGCAGGGCATGACGGACGACGCGATCCCGGGGACCGGGCCGAAGAAGGGGCGGGTCCAGTCCGTCCTGTTCATGTGCAATTTCAACGCGGTGCGCTCGCTGGCGGCGGAGGCGATCGCGCGCCACTATTTCGGCAAGTCCACCTACGTCCAGTCGGCCGGCGTGCGCTCGGGTGAGCCGAGCGACCCCTTCATGATCGCGGCTCTGGACGAGATCGGCATCGACGCCTCCCGCCACAAGCCGCGCACCATCGAGCAGCTCGAGGATTGGGAGGGGCTGAACTTCGACCTGATCATCACCCTCTCGCCGGAGGCCCACCACCGGGCGCTCGAACTGACCCACACCCTGGCGGCGGATGTCGAGTACTGGCCGACGCCGGACCCGACCCTGGTGCAGGACGGCACCCGCGACCAGCGCCTCGACGGCTACCGCGACGTGCGTGACGGGCTGACCTACCGGATCAAGTCCCGGCTGAAGGGGTGAGGGATCGAGCGCGTCGGCCACCGCCCCTTCTCCTCCCCCTTGTGGGGAGGGGACAGGCACGGCGTTCGTCGCGGTCGGCGCGCCCGACGAGGGGCGCCGACCGCCTGCGATCAGGAGGCCGCCGAGACCGGCCGGCCCTCGCGGGCGTCCTTCGCGTCCTTGCCGCTTCCCTTGCGCAGGAGGCTGACCAGGGCCGCCGCCACGGCCACGGCCAGGATCACGAGCTGGGTGCCGAGCGCCTCCCAGCTGCCGTTGCTCAGGCCCCAGTCGGAGACGAAGGCGGGCATGCCCTCGGTGGTGAAGGGGATCAGCGCCTGCTCCTGAAGCTCCTGGAAGGCCTCACCGACCATCCGCAGGCCCATGAAGAACAGGAAGGCCGAGGTCACGATGAACATCGGGCGCAGCGGCAGGCGCAGCGCCAGCCACTGCATCGCCACGAACATCGCCACGAGCGCCAGCGCCGCCGCGGCGAGGCCGCTCAGGAGCGAGGCGTCGAAGCCGTTGGCGGTCTTGGCCAGGGCGTGGACGAACAGGATCGTCTCGGCGCCCTCGCGGAACACCGCGAGGAAGGCGATGCCGGCCAGCGACAGCACCGTACCCGCCCCGAGGGCCCGCTCGGCGAGCCGGTTGAGGTCGGCCTGCCACGCCTTCGGATCCTGGCGGACGAACATCCAGCCGCTCATGTAGAACAGCAGCACCGCGGCTGCGAGCATCACCGCGGCCTCGAACAGGTCGCTGTGGTTGCCGTCGTAGTAGGTCGCGAACACCCACGCCATGACCACGCTGGCGGCGACGGCGGCGAGCGCACCCGCATAGACCGGCGCGATCCGCTCCGCCGCATTCGCGCGGCGAAGGAAGGCGGCGAGCGCCGCGATCACCAGCAGTGCTTCCAGTCCCTCGCGGAACAGGATGATGAAAGCCTGCACGAACGTCGATCCGTCCGTCATCCGATTGCTCCCGTTTCGATCCGCGGAACGCGCGTCCCGGCGGATTGTCTTCCTCGACGGCGGTGCGGCCCCTTGCAGCACCGCGAATACTTGTCACGAAACAATAATATTCTGATGCAACTCGTAGATTAGAAACGTTCCTAACAAGAACAGCGGTCCAGTTCCGGGCGACGAAGCGCCGATGTTTCGCTGGTCGTGGCAGTACTACTCTTTGCACCGTCTTCGCAAGCATCACGGCGGGTAGGCGAGAACGCGCCGTAGCGCCGCAGGCCGCCACGCCGATGGCCGACAAATTTTCGCCGTTTTCCGGACGGCGGCGCGAAACCGAACGGCCACGTTGGGGATTGTTGATGCACGATGCGGCGGCGCCTGCGAGGCGGGCCACCGGCCGCCCCAGCTGAACCGTTGAAGCGCGCCCGCTGCGGCGCGCGGGCAGGAAACCATGATCGCGCACCCCACCGCCGCGGCCGCCTTCGCCGGCCTCGTCCTGATCGGCTTGTCCGCGGCGCCGAGCCTCGCCGCTCCGGGCACCGGCCGCAGCACGACCCAGGTCGCGGAGGCTACGCAAGTCTCCCAGCAGGTCTCCCAGACCGGCACGGTCTCCGACAGCGAGGAGGACAGCGCCAACTGCAACAAGCAGCGCCGCCGCCTGTGGATCGAGGGAGAGGGCTGGATCGTCCGTCGCGTCACGATCTGCCGCTGAGCGCGCTCGGGCACCGAGACGGCACCCGTCTCAGCATTCTGCATCGGCTGGCGGGAGGGGGCCGGGTGGAACGAGCATGGCGGGTGCCGAATTCGTTTCAGGACTCGCGCACGCCTCGGACTGCGCCACCGGAGAAGCCTCGATCCATGCGCCCTGTTCTCGCCCGCGCCGCCGGCCTCGCCGCCCTGCTGGTTCTCGGCGCCTCCGGTGCCGCCGCCGACCCTTACGGCTACGGATACGGATACGGCTATGGGGAGGCCGGCTATCGCTTCGCCGGCCCGGCGGTCGAGGGCGCCTATCTCGGCGCGCCCTTCACGCGGCTTCCCAGCACGAGCCGGATCGTGCCGCCGGCCTGGGGCTACGGCACCTACGGCGTTCCCACCGTCGCCGGCATCCGCGACGCACCCGCCGCGCGCCCGACGCTCACCGTGATCGAGCGGCCGGGCTCCGTCGGCGGCCGCCCCGCGGTCCGGCGAACGGGAGCGCGCGTCCTCTCGAAGGACTCCAAGGGCAACTGGACCGATCCGAGCCCGCGCTCCGAGAGCGAAGGCGGGGGCGCCCAGGTCGTCTCGGTCCGAGTGCCGGCCCGCGCCCGATAGGCTCGATCCGGCCGACGCGCCGGAGCGTGATGCGGAAACGCTGGGATCCGGCTTTTTCGAAAACATCATGCGACAACAAGGAACAAGTGCATGCTGCGGGTTTCGTGAAACGCCGAAAAGGCTCCAGCTCCTTGTTTTTCCAACGCCTTTTCATACAAGCCGGCGACCGCTTCCCGGGATGACGCTCTAGACGAGCCCTTAACTTGTCTTGCGCACAATCTCCCTCGTTCAGCGGGGGCTAGAGCCGTGCACATCGTCATCGTGGATTCGAGCCGTGTCGTCCTACGGATCGTGGCCGGCATGCTCGAACCGCGGGGACACGTGGTGACGCAGTTCACCGACTCGGCCGAGGCCCTGGCCTACGTCACCGACACCCCGAAGGTCCGCGCCCTCATCACCAGCCTGGAAGTCCGCCCCCTGAGCGGGCTCGAGCTGTGCTGGTCGGCCCGCCTGCTGGCCGAGTCGAGCCGTCCGCTGTCGATCATCGCCATGTCCTCGGCCCGCAATGCCCGCAACCTCGCCGAGGCGCTGGACAGCGGCGCCGACGACTTCATCGACAAGCCGCCGGGCGCCGAGGAGCTGCAGGCGCGCCTGCGGGCCGCCGAGCGCCTCACCACGCTTCAGGGCGACCTGATCCGGCTCGCCGAGACCGATCCGCTCACCGGCCTGCTCAACCGCCGCGCCTTCCTCAACCGCACGCGGGACGCCGCCCAGAAGACCGGCTCGTTCGGGCATCTCTGTGCCGTCCTCCTCGACATCGACCATTTCAAGCGCATCAACGACGAGCATGGGCACGATGTCGGCGACGCGGCGATCAAGGCGGTGGCCGGGTTGATCGAGGCGGAGGGAATCGCCGGACGGCTCGGCGGCGAGGAATTCGCGGTGGTGCTCGCCGGGCACCGGCTCGCCGAGGCCGAGGCCCTGGCCTCCCGCCTGCGCCTCAAGGCCTCCGACCTGCGCATCCGCTCGCCCAAGGGCCCGGTGCGCCTCACCTGCAGCTTCGGCGTCAGCGAGTGGTCCGAGGGTGAAACCATCGACGGCCTGCTGAAGCGGGCGGACATCGCCCTGTACGAGGCCAAGACGACGGGGCGCAATCGCGTGGTCTCGGCGATGACCGACCTCGTCCTCGCCCGGACGGCCTGACCGGCGCCAGCCGCGCCGCAACGGGACACGGCCCGTTTCCGGCCGCCTTCCCCCGCCTCCGGCCGTCCCGAAGCGGGACGGCCCCGGTCCGGCGGCGCCGCGCGGGGACGTTTCGGCGCCGGAATCGCCCCTAAGCCGCTGGAACGACTCTTGTTCTTCTCCCTCCGCACAGGCCGCACCGTTCTGCGGCGGGACGAGAGGGGAGCGGCATGAGTCAAGCCGTCAGTCACACCGCCGGCCACCTTGCGAGCCGGGCGATCGAGCTGTTGATCGTCGACGAGGCGGCCGGGCTCGATGCCCGGATGCGGGCCGAGCTGGAACACGCGCCGGCCCTGCGCACCATCGGCGAGGACGACCTCGTCCGGGGCGGTCCGGTGCCGGCGGTGGCGCTGGTCCCGGTGGACGGCGCGCGCACCGAGGCCGGCTGCGCCCGGATTGCCGGCTTGCGCGAGGGGCGGCCCTGGCTGCGGGTGCTGGCCGTGTTCCGGAGCCTCGACGCGCCGGCGATGAACCGGCTGATCGCGGCCGGCGCCGACGCCTTCGTCGGCGCGGGCACTCCGGCGGAGGAGGTCTGCGCCAGCGTGCTCGCCCTCGCCAAGGGCGTGTCGCCCGCCACCCCCTGTTCCGCGACCGAGGATCTGGCCATCGGCCTCACGCCCCGCGAGGCGGAGGTTCTGCGCTTCCTCAGCGCCGGCTTCAGCAACAAGGAGGTCGCCCGCCGGCTCTCGCTCAGCGTGCGCACGGTCGAGACCCACCGGCTGAACCTGCGCCGCAAGACGCAGACCGGCCGCCTCAAGGATCTCGTCACGCTCGCCCGCCAGCTCGGCCTCGCCCCCGTGATCGACACCGAGACGCCGCGCAGCCCGGCCCGCCACGCGCCCCTCGCCGCCCGGGCCTGAGAGAGATCGGCCGGCACCGGTCGATTCACGCGGGCGCGGCCGTCCGCGCCGCGTCAGATGGACCGCGGCTCCAGCCGCTCGTCGACCGCCGAGAGCGGCCGCTTGGGCTTGCGGCCGACATCCTCGCCCGGCACCGCGGGCTCGAACGGCTCCGGACCTTTGCGCAGGAGCTTGGCCAGGTAGTAGCTGCCGAAGCCGAAGATGATCGCGTAGGCGACGATGAAGGCGATGAGCGAGGTCGTCACCGCCTGGGCGGTCAGGGGCGAGTGCGCGTCGGCGGTCTTGAGCAGGCCGTAGACGATGTAGGGCTGGCGCCCGATCTCGGCGGTGAACCAGCCGAAGATCACCGCGCCGAAGCCCGAGGGCGTCATCAGCATGGCGCAGGTGAGGAAGGTGCGGTTCGTGAACAGCGTCCCCGTCCGCCGCAGCCACAGGCTCCACAGGCTGAGGCCCAGCATGGCCATGCCGATCGCGACCATGATGCGGAACGAATAGAAGACCGGCCAGACCGGCGGGCGCTTGTCGGGCGTGACGTCCTTGAGGCCCGGCACCACGCCGGAAAAGTCGTGGGTGAGGATGAAGGAGCCGAGCTTCGGGATGCCGATCTCGAAGTCGTTGCGCTCGGCCTCCATGTTCGGGATCGCGAACAGCAGCAGCGGCATGTTGGCCTGACGGTCCCAGTTCGCCTCGATCGCGGCGAGCTTGGTCGGCTGAAGCTTCAGCACGGCGAGGCCGTGGGCGTCGCCGACGAAGATCTGGATCGGCGTGAAGATCACCGCGAACCACATCGCCATGGAGAGCGAGACCCGGGCGCCGGCGACCTTCTCCGGCGGCTCCTTGCGGGCGCGCAGGATCATCCAGGCCGCCATGCCCGCCACCGCGAAGGCGGTGGTGAGGAAGCAGCCCAGCACCATGTGCGCGTAGCGGATCGGGAAGCTCGGATTGAAGATCACCTGCCACCAGTCGGTGGCGACCGCCCGCCCGTTCTCGATGACGAAGCCCGCGGGCGTCTGCATCCAGGAATTGGCCGAGAGGATCCAGAAGGCGGAGATCAGGGTGCCGAGGGAGACCATGCAGGTCGAGACGAAGTGCAGCCGGTCGCCGACCCGGTCCCAGCCGAACAGCATGATCCCGAGGAAGCCCGCCTCCAGGAAGAAGGCGGTGATGACCTCGTACTGGATCAGCGGCCCGAGCACGTTGCCGGTGAAGTCGGAATAGACGGACCAGTTCGTGCCGAGCTGGTAGCTCATCACGATGCCGGAGACGACGCCGAGGCCGAAGGAGACCGCGAAGGCCTTCACCCAGAAGCGGTAGAGCACCCGGTACATCGGGTTGCGCGTCCACAGCCACTGCGCCTCCAGCCGCACGAGGAACGCGGCGAGGCCGATGGTGAAGGCCGGGAAGATGATGTGGAAGGCCATCGTGAAGCCGAACTGGATGCGCGAGAGCATCAGGGCATCGAGTTCCATGGCTTCACCTTCCTGACCGTGGGGCCTGGCTGCGGGACGACGGTTCGAGCGCAGCGGAGGGCCGCGCGCGGCATGGCGGGCGGCAGCGGATGCTCCGTCAACCGGATTACCGTGCCGCGGTTCTCCACGCTCTGCAATTGCATCGGTTGATCTTGCCGGAAGGAACGGCTGACGATCGCGGCCTCCGCCGCCGGCGCCTGCGAAACGGGAGAAGATCGGAGCCGGTCGCGAGACCGGCATCGGCGGCGAAACCCGCGCCCCGACCGTCCGCGTCGGCGATGTCAGGCATCGGAGGCGCAAAACGTCGCATTTTATTTCAATGTTAATCTCGCCGCGGGAACTTTGACCCACACGCAGACCGGGTCATCGCCATGGCGGCACAAGCAACGGCTCCTTCCCTGTTCCATCGCGAGGCCCCGCAGCAGCCGGAGGGCGGGCCGGCGACGATCGCCGACCTGACCCGCGAAGTCGGCCGCATCGCCCAGGACCGGGTCGGGCGCATCCGGCAGATCACCGCCCAGGCGAAGATGCTGGCCCTCAACGCCCTGATCGAGGCCGCCCGCGCCGGCGAGCACGGGCGCGGCTTCTCGGTGGTGGCGCAGGAGGTGCGCGGCATCGGCGCCGCGATCGAGGCCCTGGCGCAGGAGCTGGAGACGGGGCTGACGACGCGGATCGCCGAGCTGCAGCAGGGCGTCGATGCGATGACCGAGAGGGCGCAGGACGAGCGCTTGGTCGATCTCTCCCTCAACGCCATCGAGCTGATCGACCGCAACCTCTACGAGCGGACCTGCGACGTGCGCTGGTGGGCCACCGACGCCGCCGTGGTCGCCTGCGCCGCCCGGCCGGACGGAGACGGCGCGGCCGGTGCGGCCGACCACGCGTCGCAGCGGCTCGGCGTGATCCTCTCGGCCTACACCGTCTACCTCGATCTCTGGCTGTGCGGCCGCGACGGGACCGTCCTCGCCAACGGCCGGCCGGACCGCTACCCGAACCTGCGCGGGCGCAGCGTCGCGGGCGAGCCCTGGTTCCGGGACGCGATCCGCCTGCGCAGCGGCGACGACTACGTGCCCGGCGAGGTCCGGCGCGAGGCGCAGCTCGGCGGCGCGCAGGTCGCGACCTACGCCGCCGGGATCTACGAGCGGGCCGGCGCCTCGGCCTGCGGCGTCCTCGCCATCCACTTCGACTGGGAATCCCAGGCCAAGGCCATCGTCGAGGGCGTGCGGATCGCGCAGGACGACCGGGCGCGCACCCGCGTGGTCCTCGTCGACGCGCAGCGCCGCATCCTCGCCGCCTCCGACGGCAAGGGCATCCTCTCCGAGATCCTCGCCGCGGACCTGAACGGACGGGAGAGCGGGATCGTCCGCGACTCCCGGAGCGGCACCGTCACGGCCTTTCACCGGACGCCGGGCTACGAGACCTATCGCGGGCTGGGCTGGTACGGCGCCATCGTCCAGGGTGGGGTCTGACCGGGTCCGGGACGCGGCTCACGCCGCCCGGCGGCCACCGGAGCTGCGCTTCGGGCCGGATCCCTTCGCCTTGCGGCCTCCGGTCTGCCGCGGCGGCTCGATCGTCGCCGTGCCCTCGGGATCGGCCCCGGCGGCCTTCGCCGCCCGCTCCAGCCGGCCCCGCAGCAGGCTCAGCACCGCCGCCTCCTCCGGGCGCAGCGTGTCGAGGCCGTTCTTCAACTCGCCCTCGACCGCCTCCTTCACCTGCAGCAGCATCCCGCCCTCGAGGTAGCAGTCGAGGATCTGCGGGTGGATGTAGCACTTGCGGCAGATGGTCGGCGTGTTGCCGAGCCGCCCGGCGACCGATTCGATCGCCGCGCGCAGGTTCTTCTTGGCCCTGGCGGCGCTGTCGAACGTCTCGAACTCCCGCAGCGCCAGGGCCGCCAGCACGGTGCCGGCCCAGGTGCGGAAATCCTTCGCCGTGAAATCCTCGCCGGTGATCTCGCGGAGGTAGGCGTTCACGTCCGAGGAGGTGACGTCGCGCCGCTCGCCCTCCTCGTCGAGGTACTGGAACAGCTCCTGGCCGGGCAGGTCCTGGCAGGCCTTGACGATCTTGGCGACCCGCCGGTCGCGCATCGAGACCGACCATTCCTTGCCGCTCTTGCCCTTGAAGCGGAAGCGCATCTCGGAGCCGGCGATCTTCACGTGCGGGTCGCGCAGGGTGGTGAGGCCGTAGCTCTTGTTGGAGCGGGCGTAATCGTCGTTGCCGACGCGGATCAGCGTGGTCTCCAGGAGGTGGACCACGGTGGCGAGCACCTTTTCCCGCGGCAGGCCACGCTTGCCCATGTCGGCGTCGATCCGCTGGCGGATGCCCGGCAGCGCCTCGGCGAAGGCCATGATGCGGTGGAACTTCGAAGCCTCCCGCGCCTCGCGGAAGCGGGGATGGTAGCGGTACTGCTTGCGCCCCTTCTCGTCGCGCCCGGTCGCCTGGATATGGCCGTTCGGGTGCGGGCAGATCCACACATCCGTGTAGGCCGGCGGGATCGCGAGGCTTTTCAGCCGGGCGATCTCCTCCGGATCGCGGACCGCCGCGCCCTTCGGATCGATGTAGCGGAAGCCCTTGCCGTTGCGCTTGCGCCGCAGGCCGGGCTTGGAATCGTCCACGTAGCGCAGGCCCGCATCCCGCGCGGCCTCGCGGGGATCGACCACGCCGGCTCCGACCTCGTCCGACAGCATGCCTGACTCCCTTTTCCGTGGGCGACAACCGGAAGGAAGCCGGCGCTGTTCCGGAACCGGGGCCGTGCTATGGCGATGCCGATGAGCGCCTCCGCCGCCCCGCCCGCGAAAAAGACCCTCGTCTTCGTCGTCACCGAGGACTGGTTCTTCGCCTCGCACTTCCTGCCGATGGCCCGCGCCGCCCTCGCGATGGGACTCTCGGTCGCGGTGGTGACGCGGGTGCGCGCGCACCGCGCCGCGATCGAGGCGGCCGGCATCCGCGTCGTGCCCCTGGAAGCGGAACGCTCCAGCCTGAACCCGATGGCGGCGGGCTACGCGGCAGGCCAGCTCTCCGGAATCCTGAAGGCGCTGAACGCCGACATCGTCCACTGCATCGCCCTGCGCGGCATCCTCGTCGGCGGCACCGCGGCGGCGATGGCCGGCATCCCGCGCCGCGTCTTCGCCCTGACCGGCCTCGGCCTGCTCGGCGCCCGCGCGGACGCGACCGGGCGGCTGTCGCGCCTCGCTCTGAAGGGGCTGATCCGCGGTCCGCTGGCGAGCGGGCAGACCCGCTTCCTGTTCGAGAACCCGGACGACGCCCGCGCGCTCGGCCTCGACCCGTCCGACACCGCCGTGACCCTGGTCGGCGGCGCGGGCGTCGATCCCGACGCCTTCGCGCCCCGTCCCCTGCCGTCGCCCGCGCCGCTCAAGGTCGCCATCGTCGCGCGGATGCTGTGGTCGAAGGGCATCGACGTCGCGGTCGAGGCGGTGCGGCAGGCCCGCGCCGGCGGGGCCGCGGTGGAGCTCTCGCTCTACGGCGCGCCCGACTCCTCGAACCGCCGGGCGATCCCCGAGGCGACCCTGCGGGACTGGTCGCGCGACAGCGTCGCGTGGCACGGCCCGACCCAGGATGTCGCCGGCGCGTTCGCCGCCCACCATGTCGGCGCCCTGCCCTCCCGCGGCGGCGAGGGCTTGCCGCGCACGCTGCTGGAGGCGGCGGCGTGCGGCCGGGCGATCCTCACCAGCGACGTGCCGGGCTGCCGCGACCTCGTGCGCGACGGGATCGAGGGCCTGCTCGTGCCGCCGGGCGACGCCGCCGCGCTCGCCGCCGCGCTGACGCGGCTCGCCGCCGACCCGGCGCTCGTCGCCCGGATGGGCGCGGCGGCGCGGACGCGCATCCTCGACGGCGGCTACACGGAAGCCGCCGTCGCCGGGACGGTGGCCGGGCTCTACGCGGAGTTGCTGCGATAAGCATCGTCCCGAAAGCGAATAGGATCGACCGGGACAGGGAGCTTTCGCGATGACCGAGCCCGCCGGCCCCCGCAGCATCGATCAACTCGTCGTCCGAGACGATCCGGCCTGGCCGCTCGTCCTCTCCTGGGCCTCCGACCCCGAGGCCAATCCGAGCCGCATCCTGCCGCCCGATCCGCAGCATCGCGACCCGGTTCTGCTGCGGCTTCAGGTCACCACGCGCTCGCCGCTCGGCGCGATCGTCTATGAGAGCGGCGGGATCGCGCTGCATGGCGGCTGGCTGCGCCTGCTCGGCTCGGGCCGGCCTACGGAGACCGGGGACGGCGCCCGCTCCCTCGTGCGCTGGAACGAGGGCGCCGGCGCCTTCGCGGACCCCGAAACACAGCCCGCCTTCCTCCTCGTGGCCGACGACATCCTCGGCGGCTTCTTCGCCCTCAACGGAGGGCGGTTCGGACCGGACGGGCTCGGGCAGGTCTTCTACCTGGCACCGGACGGGCTCGCATGGGAGCCGCTCGAACTGAGCCATACCGACTTCGTGCACTGGTGCTTCTTCGGCGACACCCGCGCCTTCTACGCCGACCTGTCCGGGCTCTGCGGCTGGGACGAGCGTCCCTGCCCCGGCTTCGATCAGGCGTTTTCCTTCTATCCCTTCCCCTGGTCCGCGGAGGCCGGCGGCGGGGTCAGCCGCCGGGCGGTCCCGATCGACGAGCTCTGGCGCCTCAAATCCGAGCTTGCGGGCTGATCCGGATCATGGCCCCCATGCTCCTCCTCACCCGGCCGAACCCGTGATCCCCGCCCGCGACCCCGCCCGCTTCATCCGAGAGCACACGGCCCTGCGCCCGGTGCCGCACACGCCCGAGATCGTGCTGCAGGTCGCCGACGAGGCGACCGCCCTGTGGCAGAAGACCGAGGAGGAGCTGGAGGCGATCGGCCTGCCGCCGCCGTTCTGGGCCTTCGCCTGGGCCGGGGGACAGGCGCTCGCCCGCTACATCCTCGATCATCCCGAGACGGTGGCGGGGCGGCGGGTGGTCGATTTCGCCTCGGGCTCGGGGCTGGTCGCCATCGCCGCGGCCAAAGCCGGCGCGGCCCACGTCACCGCGAGCGACCTCGATCCCTTCGCGCTGGACGCGATCCCGCTCAACGCCGCGGCCAACGGCGTGGCCGAGCGCATCACCGCCGACGGCACCGACCTGATCGGCACCGATGCGCCTTGCGTGCTCGCCGCCGACATCTTCTACGAGCGCGACCTCGCCGCCGCGGTCGGCGGCTGGCTCGGCGACCTGCACAGGCGCGGGCGCACGGTGCTGATCGGCGACCCCGGCCGCTCCTACCTGCCCCGCGAGCGGCTGGTTCCGGTCGCGACCTACGAAGTGCCCGTCACGCGGGCGCTGGAGGATGCCGAGATCAAGCGATCCTCGGTCTGGCGCTTCGCCTGAGGGGGCACCGCGGCCGGCCGCCCTTGCCGCCCTGGCCCGGATCGCGCATCCGCCCGTGAGCCCTGCCCTCCTTGCCCGGTCCGAAAAGAATGCTCGACAGGTTGCTCCATGCCGGCGCGAGCCTCGCCCTGCTGCTCACTGTCGCGTGGCTGTTCTCGGTGAACCGGCGGGCGATCCGGCCGCGGGTGGTGCTGGCCGCCCTGGCGCTGCAGGTCGGGATCGGCGCGCTGATGCTGTTCGTGCCCGCCGGGCAGAAGGCCCTCGGGGCGGTGGCGGATGTCGTCACCGCCGTGCTCTCCTTCGGCGACCGGGGCACCGCCTTCCTCTTCGGCGGCCTCGTCGAGCCGCGGATGTTCGAGCTGTTCGGCGGCTCGGGCTTCATCCTGGCCCTGCGGGTCCTGCCGCAGATCCTCTACGTCTCGGCGCTGATCGGCGTGCTCTACCATCTCGGCGCGATGCAGGCGCTGGCGCGGTTCCTCGGCGCCGGCCTGCGAAAGCTGCTCGGCACCTCGTCGATCGAGTCGTTCTCGGCGGTCATCACCATCTTCATCGGGCAGAGCGAGATCGCCGTGGCGCTCCGCCCCTTCCTCGCGATACTCACCGGCGCCGAGCTGTTCGCGGTGATGACGAGCGGGGCGGCCTCCACCGCCGGCTCGATCCTGGCCGGCTACGCCGCCCTCGGCGTGCCGATGCCCTATCTGCTGGCCGCCTCGTTCATGGCGATCCCCGGCGGCCTGCTCTACGCCAAGATCCTCGTCCCCTCGACCGAGCCGACGCGCATCGTCACGACGCGGGTCGAGTTCGGCGAGGCGCGCGCGGCCAACCTGATCGAGGCCGCCGCCGACGGCACGCAGAAGGGCCTCGGCGTCGCGGTCGCGGTCGGCGCGATGCTGATCGCCTTCGTCGGGCTGATCGCCCTAGTGAACGCGGCGATCGGCTGGGCCGGCGGCCTGTTCGGGTTTTCCGGTCTCTCGATCGAGGGCATCCTCGGCGTCGCGCTGGCGCCGCTCACCTGGCTGCTCGGCGTGCCGTGGGAGCAGGCGACCCTGGTCGGCGGGGCCATCGGCCAGAAGATCGCCTTCAACGAGTTCCTCGCCTATGCCAGCCTCTCGCCGACCCTGAAGGCCGGCACCCTCGACCCGCGCACGGGCGCGATCCTGTGCTTCGCCCTGTGCGGCTTCGCCAACCTCACCTCGGTGGCGATCCAGCTCGCGAGCTTCACCAGCCTCGCCCCCGAGCGCCGGCCCGAGATCGCCCGGTTCGGCCTGCGGGCGATCCTGGCGGGCACGCTCTCGAACCTCACCAGCGCGGCCATCGCCGGCCTGTTCATCGCCGGGTGAACCGCCGGCCGCGAACCTTTCGGCCCGCTTCGTCATTCTGAGGGGATGGAGAACACGCGCCCCATGGAACACGCCCGAGCCACGCAAGGTCCGACGCAAGGTCCGACACAGGTCACGGCCCGCGACTGGGACGAGCGCGTCGACCGCGCCAGTCAGAAGCTCCCCGATTGGGCGCAGCGCATGGTGACGTGGCTGCGCGAGCCGGCGCGCTTTCCCGTGCGGCTCCTCGCCTCGATCCTGCTGATTCTCGGCGGCATCTTCTCGATCCTGCCGGTGCTCGGCCTGTGGATGCTGCCGCTCGGCCTCGCGCTGCTGGCCCAGGACGTGCCCGGCCTCAAGGTGCCGATGGAGAAATCGGCCCGCTGGATCGAGCGGCAATGGCACCGCTGGCGCGGCCGATCCTCTCGGTGATCCCCGCGGTGATCGCCGCCCCTGCCTCGGCGTTCTGCCGCGCTTGACAGGATATCCGCGGCGGACGACCCATCGCGGCGGAGCCTCAGCCGAGACGGGCTCTTCGGAGACACCCTGTGATGCCGTTGCGTCTGTTCTCCCGCGGGCTCGCGACCGCCCTCCTCACGGCGGCCGTGCTGGCGGGGGCCGTGTCCGTTCCGCTGTCATCGCCGGCACGCGCCGAGGACGCGGTCTTCCCGCCGAGCTCCCGCTTCGGCTTCAAGCCCCCCTCGGACATGACGATCTCGAAGCGCTTCACCGGCTTCGAGCGGATCGGCGGCGGCGCGATGCTCTCCGTGGTCGAACTGCCGGCCGGCGCCTATCCGGAGCTCAAGCAAAGCTTCACCGACGAGAACCTCCGGACGCAGGGCCTCGTCGTCCAGACCCGCGAGCCGGTGACCCTCGACGGCGGGGCCGAGGGCGTGCTCTTCACCGGCGAGCAGACGCCCCCCGACGGACAGGGCACCCCCGCGGCGCGCAAGTGGCTCCTGATCGTCGGCGGCCAGGAGGTGACCGGCATCATCATCGCCCAGGCTGCCGTCGGCGCCGAGACCGACGAGACCATGCGCGGCCTGCTCACGGGCGTGCGCATCCGCGGGGCGCTGAGCCTCGACGACCAGGTCGCCGCCCTGCCCTTCCGCCTCGGCGACCTCGCGGGCTTCCGTCCGGTGCGGGCGCTGGCCGGCAATTCCGTGCTGCTGACCCTCGGCCCGCGCGATCAGGTCTCCAACCTGGAACAGCCGATCCTGGTGATCGCCCAGGCGGTGCAGCAGCCGACGCCCCAGGAGCAGCGCGACGGCTTCGCCCGCGCCTCGCTCTACGCGAACCAGACGATGAAGGACTTCGCCATCGAGCGCTCGCAGAGCTACCGCCAGAACGGCGTCGACTGGCACGAGATCGTGGCGCGCGCCACCGACATCCCCTCGGGCCAGCCGGTGGTGGTCTCGCAGACGATCCGCTTCAATCCGGACGGCTATATCCGCGCCGTCGGCGTCACCCGCGCCGACCAGCGCGAGCAGATACTGCCCCTGTTCCGCCAGGTGGTGGACAGCCTGCAGCTGCGCTGACATCCCCTCCTCCCCCGAGAGGGAGGAGAGGGGCGGTGACGGGACGCAACACCGAAGGAATCAGCCGGGCGCGGTCTCACTCGCAGACGCGCACGCGCCGGACGTAGATGTCGCCGTAGGGGTCGATGGTCTCGCGGCGCTCGAAGTGGCAGATCGGACCCTCGACATAGACCGGCGGCGGGGGCGCCCGGTAGACCGGCTTGCCCGGATAGTAGGGGTCGTTGGCCGCCGCGATCGCGCCGCCGACGGCGAGCCCGCCGAGCAGGCCGAGGGCCGCCGCGCCGCCCGGACCGATGCCGTCCCGTGCCTGGGCGGCGGGCGCCGCGCCGAGCGTCAGGGCGCCGGCCATCACACTGGCCATCACGCCGCCGAGAAGGGTGCCCCTCATCGTCGAAACTCCCGAAGAATCGCGCCAGCGGCGCCGTGGCATCATCGCCGGCACCCCCGCCGAGCCCGCGGCTCAAGCGTGGCGGTGCCGTGATCGAAGAAGAGCGCCCGGTTTGAGGCCAATCTTCGGCAGGCCGTCTCCGCCGCGCCGCCTCGCGCGTGCGCAGGAACACCGACCGGACACCGACCGGACACCGACGCCGCCGCACCCGTCCCGCCCCGTTTCCTTGCGCACCGGCCCCAAATCGTTGCAGAAGTGCGCGCCGTTCCGGATGTGTCCCCGTGCCCCACCGCTGCCCAAGCGGTCTTCGAGCGGCGGCGGCCGTCGGGCGGTCATCCGGAACAGGTCCGGTGCCAACGTCCATCACGGTGCGAACTCCCATGACGCAGACCCTTCGCCTCGGCATCGCGGGGCTCGGCACGGTCGGTGCCTCCGTCCTGCGCATGGTCGCCCGCCGCGCCGAGGCGCTCGAAGCCGCGACCGGCCGCACGATCGCCGTCACCGCCGTCTCCGCCCGCGACCGCAGCCGCGACCGCGGCGTGGATCTGTCGGGCCTGCACTGGTTCGACGATCCGGTGGAACTGGCCCGCTCGAGTGAGATCGACGTGTTCGTCGAGCTCGTCGGCGGCTCGGACGGCGCGGCCAAGCAGGCGGTCGAGGCGGCGCTCGGGGCCGGCAAGCATGTCGTCACCGCCAACAAGGCGCTGCTCGCCCATCACGGCGCGGCGCTCGCCCGCACGGCCGAGGAGCACGGCGTCGCGCTCGCCTACGAGGCGTCGGTGGCCGGCGGCATCCCGGTGATCAAGGCGATCCGCGAGGGGCTCTCCGGCAACGCGATCAGCCGCGTCTACGGAATCCTCAACGGCACCTGCAACTACATCCTCAGCCGGATGGAGGCGGAGGGGCTGACCTTCGAGGCCTGCCTCAAGGACGCGCAGGCGCTGGGCTACGCTGAGGCCGACCCGACCTTCGACGTCGAGGGCTTCGACACCGCGCACAAGCTCGCCATCCTCACGAG
This sequence comes from Methylorubrum podarium, assembly GCF_040270385.1. Taxonomy (NCBI): domain Bacteria; kingdom Pseudomonadati; phylum Pseudomonadota; class Alphaproteobacteria; order Hyphomicrobiales; family Methylobacteriaceae; genus Methylorubrum; species Methylorubrum podarium. Next base: position 40,466 of record NZ_JBELQE010000134.1, read on the forward strand.
CCTCGCCTTCGGCGTGGAGATCGACGCCGAGGGCGTCTCGGTCGAGGGCATCTCGGCGATCCAGCCCCTCGACCTCACCATGGCCGACGAACTCGGCTACCGCATCAAGCTCCTCGGCGTCGCCCAGCAGACGGCGGCCGGCATCGAGCAGCGGGTGCACCCCACCATGGTGCCGAAAGCCTCGGCCATCGCCCAGGTGATGGGCGTCACCAACGCCGTCACCGTCGATGCCGACGCCGTCGGCGAGCTGACCCTGATCGGCCCCGGCGCCGGCGGGGCGGCCACCGCCTCGGCGGTGGTGGCCGACATCGCCGACGTCGCGCTGGGGCTCGCGCGCCCGACCTTCGGCCAGCCGGTCCCGCGCCTCGCGAGCCCGCGCCGGGTCGAGATGCAGCGCCACGAGGGCGGCTACTACATCCGCCTCACCGTGCACGACCGCACCGGCGTCGCGGCCGGCGTCGCCACCCGGATGGCCGAGGCCAACATCTCGATCGAGAGCATCGTCCAGCGCCGCTCCGCCAAGGCCGCCTCCAGCGATCCGCAGGGGCTGTCCGGCCAGCCGGTGCCGCTGGTGCTGATCACCTACGCCGCCACCGAGGGGAACGTCCGCGAGGCGCTGGCCGCCATCGACCGCGACGGCCTGCTCGCCGAGGCGCCGCAGCTGATCCGCATCGAGCGCGAATAGGCGAGACGCCCACCCGCATTTCCGGCAAGATCCTGCCGGAAACCGCATCCTGTCCGACACCAGGGTATCAGGTCTCGCGTCTCGTCCCGCGCGTTCCCGGAATCGGCCGGAACGCTGGACGGCAATCGGCACCGGTCGGAACAGGCCGGGCCCGGGGATAAGGAACGGAGCGCGATGTCGGTGGCCAATACCGGGATCTTCAGCGATCCCACGGCGCGGGGCCTGACCCTCGAACTCGTGCGGGTGACGGAGGCCGCCGCCATCGCCGCGGCCCGCCTGCGGGGGCACGGCCGCGAGAAGGAGGCCGACCAGGCCGCCGTCGACGCCATGCGCGCCGAACTGATGGTGCTGCCGATCGAGGGCCGCGTGGTGATCGGCGAGGGCGAGCGCGACGAGGCACCGATGCTGTTCATCGGCGAGGCCGTCGGCACCGGCCACGGGCCGTCCGTGGACATCGCGGTCGATCCGCTGGAGGGCACGACGCTCTGCGCCAAGGACATGCCGGGCGCCATCGCGGTGATGGCGCTGGCCGAACGCGGCTCGCTGCTCGCCGCCCCCGACGTCTACATGCAGAAGATCGCCATCGGCCCCGGCTACCCGCCCGGCACGGTCGATCTCGACTGGAGCCCGGCCCAGAACATCGCCTCGCTCGCCCGCGCCAAGGGGGTCGAGCCCGCGGGGATCACCGCGATCATCCTCGACCGGCCCCGCCACATGGACCTGATCGCCGCCGTGCGCAGCACCGGCGCCGGCATCCGCCTGATCTCGGACGGCGACATCGCCGCGATCATCCACTGCACCAAGCCCGAGGAGACCGGCGTCGACATCTACATGGGGACGGGCGCCGCGCCGGAGGGCGTGATCGCCGCGAGCGCGCTGCGCTGCATCGGCGGCCAGATGCAGGGGCGGCTGATCCTCGATTCGGCCGACAAGCGGGCGCGGGCGGCCAAGATGGGCATCACCGACCCGAACCGGAAATACGACATGCACGACATGGCCCGCGGCGACGTCATCGTCGCGGCCACCGGCGTGACCACGGGGGCGTTGCTCGCGGGCGTGAAATTCAGCCCCGGCCTGATCGAGACGGAGACGGTGGTCTACCGCTCGAACACCGGCACGGTCCGCCGCATCGCCTGCGAGCACCGCCGTCTGGAAAGCGCGCCGGGCTGACCGCGCCCGGACACGCGCCGCTCAGTGGGCGATGGGCTGGCCGAACAACGCCTCGGCCAGACGCGCCGGCTCGATCGGCTTCTCGCAATGGATCGCGTCCCGCAGGCGCTTCGGGACGGCGCTTTCCTCGTAGCCGGTGGCGAAGACGAACGGCACGCCGCGCGCCCTGAGCGCGTCGGCGACCGGAAAGACCATGACCTCGCGCAGGTTGATGTCGAGCACCGCCCCGTCGATGCGCGGGCATTCCTCGATCATCGCCAGGGCGTCGTCGACGCTCCCGACGGGCCCGATCACCTGCGCCCCGCGCTCCTCGAACACGCGCCGCAGGTCGTCGGCGATGAAATATTCGTCCTCGACGACGAGGACACGTCTTCCGTTGAGCAGTTCGGATCCATCCGCCATCGGCCTAACCCTCCCCTCGCCCTCGATCCGCCGAGGATCGCGTCGTGACAGGAGTATAGAACGGGAATTGCCGTCCGCAGAGCCTCGCCCACAGATTTCGCGCGACCCGGAATCAGACGTCAGGTCCGAGCTCGAGCGTTCCGCATCCGCTTGTTGTCACCGGAATCGAGGACAAGCGCCGGCCATCGAAGAGAAAGCCTCGCGGCCTCTTTCCGCTACCTCAGAGCCTGTTTGATTTTTCCCTTCGACACCGAGCCGGGTCGATGCGACGATTGTTCCAGTCCTCACCCTCATCCTGAGGTGCGCAGCGAAGCGGAGCCTCGAAGGAGGGCTCCAGGATCGCGCGACCTCTGGAGCCCTCCTTCGAGGCTGCTTCGCAGCACCTCAGGATGAGGGGTTTTGGTCGGATGAGCCGGCTCGACGACTTCAGGTCGCCGGCTCGGCAGCCTCGCTGCCGGTGAACCGGCCCCCGCGGCGTCGGAAAGCGCCCTAGAACAGACCGCCCTGCATGCGGCCGACGCCCTGCTTGGCGACGGCGTTGTTGGGGTCGAGGCGGGCTGCCTGCTGGTAGCTCTCGCTCGCCTCCTTGCGGCGGTTCGTCTTCTCGTAGGCGAGGCCGCGATAGGCCCAGGATCCGGCGTCCTTCGAATTGACGTTGAGCGCCGCGTTGAAGTCCTCGATCGCCTTGTCGTACTGGTTGAGGGAGATCAGGCTCTGGCCCCGGGCGGCGTAGGGGGCGGCGACGAAGGGGTTGCGGTCGATGGCGGCCGCGAAGTCGCCGATCGCCTCCGGGTTCTGGCCCTGCTTCTGCCGCACGAGGCCGCGGGCGTGATAGGCCTCGGCCGATTCGGGGGCGAGACGGATCGCGACGTTGAGATCGTTGAGCGCGCCGTTGAGGTCGCCCTGGGCGCGCTCCAGATTCGCCCGGCCGATATAGGCGGCGGAGAAATTCGGATCGGTGGCGATGGCCTTCGAGAAGTCCTGCATCGCCGCGTCGTTGCGGCCGGTCTGGCGGTAGGCCAGCGCGCGGTTGTTGTAGGCCGAGGCCGAGTTCGGATCGAGCTGGATCGCCTTCGAGAAGTCGGCGATCGCGTCGCCGAACTGGCCGGAGCGGGCATAGGCCGCGCCGCGGGTGACGTAGGCGCCGGCATCCGACGGGTTGCGCGAGATCACGTCGCTGAGCGAGGCGATGTTGACGTTGGTGGCGCCCGTCGTGTCGGTCTCCAGCACCGCGAACTGCCGCGGGGCGGTCGCGCTGCCGTAGGTCTCGCAGCCGGCCAGCGCCGCGGCCGTCAGCGCGAGGGCACCGACCAGCCTCGCCTTGCGTCCGTCCAGCGTCATCCCGATCATCTTCACGTTCTCCCCCGCGCCCGCTTGCCCGGACTTCCGCGGCGGCCCCTCAAGGGCCCGGATCATCCCGTCGCGCACGCTGCCGCAACACGGTGAATGGGCGCTTAAACGATCCCGCAAAACTTCCGCCTCGCCGACGCGGACCGCGCCTCGAAGCGGAGATTCCTCGGACACGTCTCCGGGAAGAGCGGGCGGGCTCATCCGGCTCCAGGCCGGAGAACGCGCACGGCGCTTCCACGGACGCCCCGTCCCCTCCGCTGAAACCTCGGGATGTGGCGAAGGTGTGGCCCCTCTCCTCACGCCTTCGCCGGGGGCCTCGAACGGTGCGCGACGGCGGCGCGCTGTTGCGGAGAGGCGACAGGTCGAAGGGTCAGGCCCTGGCTCTCAGCCGGGTGACGTGTCCCATCTTGCGGCCCGGCCGGGCCTCGGCCTTGCCGTAGAGGTGGAGGTGGGCACCCGGCTCCGCGAGGAGGTCGGCCCAGGCATCGGCCTCGGCGCCGATGAGGTTTTCCATCTCCACCATCATGTCGCCGGTGCGGGCGGTGTCGCCCAGCGGCCAGCCGCAGACGGCGCGCACGCCTTGCGCGAATTGCGAGGTCAGCGCGCCCTCGATCGTCCAGTGCCCGGAATTGTGGACGCGGGGCGCGATCTCGTTGACGACGAGGCGGCCGGCACCCTCGGGGCCGGCGATCTCGAACATCTCGACCGCGAGCACGCCGACATAGTCCAGAGCCTCGGCGATCGCGCGGGCGATGGCGACCGCCGCGTCGCCGGTCGCGCGCGTCAGACCCGGGGCGGGCACGCGGGTGAAGGCCAGGATGTGGTTGCGGTGCTCGTTGGCGCAGGGATCGTAGGCCGCGAACGCGCCGTCGGGGCTGCGCGCCGCGACCACCGAGATCTCGCGCTCGAACGGCACGAACCCTTCGAGGATGCAGGGCACGCCCTTGAACTCGGCCAGCAGAGCGGCCGGGTCGTCGCCCTCGCGGATCATGCGCTGGCCCTTGCCGTCGTAGCCGAAGCGCCGCGTCTTCAGCACGGCGGGACGGCCCAGCGCCTCCAGGGCGCGGGCGAGATCCTCGGCCGAATCGACCGCCCGGTAGGGCGCGGTCGGGATGCCGAGCCCGGTCACGAAGTCCTTCTCGGAGAGCCGGTCCTGGGTGGTGAGCAGCGCCGTGGCGCTCGGATGCAGTGTCGCGTGCTCGGCCAGCACCGCGGCGGTGGCGTGGGGGATGTTCTCGAACTCGTAGGTGACCACGTCGCAGGCGTCGGCGAAGGCGGCGAGCGCCGCCGCGTCGTCGTAGGGCGCGAGCGTGTGGGCGTGGGCCACGTCGAAGGCGGGGCTGTCGGCGTCGGGGGCGTAGATGTGGACCTTGAGGCCGTAATTGGCCGCCGCGAGCGCGATCATGCGGCCGAGCTGGCCGCCGCCGACGATGCCGAGGGTGCCGCCGGGCCGGACCGGCGGCGTGGACGTGGAAGAGGCCATAGCGATTCGTGTCGTTGTCAGGCTTGAGAGGGGTCCGGGCGCTCGGCGACGGACTCGGTCTGGCGGGCGCGCCACGCATCGAGCCGCCCGGCGAGGCCGGCATCGGTGAGCGCCAGCACGGCGGCGGCAAGCAGGGCGGCGTTGACCGCCCCGGCCCGGCCGATCGCCAGGGTGCCGACGGGGATGCCGGCGGGCATCTGCACGATCGAGAGCAGGCTGTCCTGCCCCGAGAGCGCCTTCGACTCGACCGGCACGCCGAAGACCGGCAGCGGCGTCATCGCCGCCGCCATGCCGGGCAGGTGCGCCGCGCCGCCCGCGCCCGCGATCACCACCTTGAATCCGGCGTCCCGCGCGCCCTTGGCGAAGGCGACGAGCCGGTCCGGGGTGCGGTGGGCCGAGACGATGCGGGCATCGTAGGCGACGCCGAGCGCGTCCAGCGTCTCGGCGGCATTGCGCATGGTCGCCCAGTCCGACTGGCTTCCCATGATGATCGCGACCGGGGGCGATCCCGTCATCGTCGTCTGGCCCATTGCGAGGGAGCGGGCCCGTCGGCCCGCGAGAGGGCCGAATAACAGGGGGTGCCGCACCCCGGCAAGGCGGGGGGCAAAGCCAAGTGTCCGGACGAGGCCGAGACAACAGCAGCCGGCCGGCCGGAGCCCCCAAAAAATCCGTTCGATTCTCGCCCGCTCGCCCGGAGCCGAAATCGACGAACCGCGTTGTGAGGGAAACGGCCGTCGGCGGCCGGACCCCTCACCTCAGCGAGCCTTGAAATGTCCTCCGTGGACCAGACCACGCGCGCCCGCAACGCAACCCATATCGACATCCACGACAGCACCACCCGCAAGCACTGGGCCGACCTGCTCCAGGTCTCCGACGAGCGCCTGCGCAAGGCGGTCCGGATGGTCGGGACCCGCGTCTCCAGCGTCTCGGCCTATCTCGCCAAGTAATTTTCCCCGCGACGTCACTCGCCGGCGAGCGGTCGTCGGCACGGGGCCGGGCGGGGTCATACGGATTTCGGTTGATCCCCTCTGGGCCGTGCCTCACCTCGTCATCGCGAGGCGGAGCCGAAGCGATCCAGGGCGCGACCTTTTCGGAGATGTCGCGCCCTGGATTGCTTTCGCTGAGCCTCGCAATGACGAAGGAGAGACCGAATCGATCGAGCGGACGGCGTCTCATGCCTCTCCCGGCCGCGTCCTACGCGATGATGTCCGGCGTGATCTGATCTTCGAGATGGGTGATCCGGTCGCGCAGGACCAGCTTGCGCTTCTTGAGCCGCTGCAACTGGAGCTGATCGACGGCGACGCTGAGCTTCAGCGCCTCGATGGCCTCGTCGAGATCCCGGTGCTCTTCCCGCAACCGACTGAGCTCCCCGGCCGGATCCGCGACCGCGTCGTTGGCAACCTCGTCCGCCATCATTGCTCGAAACACATCACCGGCCTTGACCGGGGCGACCATGCGCCAAGCCTGACCTTGGGGCAAGGCGCGGGACCCGGTTCTCCCGTCCCGCCGGAGCTGGCAACGGCCAAGTCGAGCCCGCACCGGCACTCCTGAAGATTTGAAATCACCTTGTTACGGATGCATCCATTTTGCCGCCGAATGGCTTCGACACGTCCGCCATCCTGTGCCAGTCTACTCGCGTCCGAAACAGTGACAGGAGCGACACCTCATGTCCTTGCAGACGCATTTGAGCCAGCTCGCCGCCAAGCACGAAGCCCTGGAACGCGAGCTTCACGACGCGATGCAATCCCTCGCCAGCGACGATCTCCGCATCGCCGAACTCAAGCGTAAGAAACTGCACCTCAAGGACGAAATCGAGCGCCTGCGCGGGGATACCTTCCACTAGCGGCGCCCCGGCCGGCCCGGCCCCGGGAGACGCCGCCGGCCCCTCTTCCTCTCCCGACTCGGACCAAGACATCGCCGCCGCCTGGGACACCAGCGCGGCGGTTCTGCTGTCGGAGCGGCGCACGGCGAACGAAACCGCGCTATCATCGCCTCGAACAGGCCGGACCAACCGGCCGCACGAGGAAACGCCGATGTCCGCCGCCACTCCGTCCCAGGGCACCTACGCCGCCCTCCACGCCGCCTCGCTCGCGGACCGGGAAGGCTTCTGGCTGAAGGCCGCGGCGGCGATCGACTGGGACGTGGCCCCGACCCGCGCCTTCGATCCGGAGCAGGGCGTCTACGGCCGCTGGTTCCCGGAGGCCCGGCTCAATGTCTGCCGCAACGCCGTCGACCGGCACGCGGAGGGAGGACGCGCCGACCAGGCCGCGATCATTTACGATTCGCCCGTCACCGGCACCAAGCGCACGATCACCTACGGCGCCCTGCGCGACGAGGTGGCGGTGCTCGCCGGCATCCTCGCCGATCTCGGCGTGGGCAAGGGCGATCGCGTCGTGGTCTACATGCCGATGGTGCCCGAAGCCCTGTTCGGGATGCTGGCCTGCGCCCGGATCGGCGCGATCCACTCGGTGGTGTTCGGCGGGTTCGCCGCCAACGAACTCGCCGCGCGCATCGAGGACGCCGCGCCCAAGGTGATCCTGGCCGCCTCCTGCGGCATCGAGCCGGCCCGCACCGTCGCCTACAAGCCGCTGCTCGATGCGGCGATCACCCGCTCCAGCCATAAGCCGGAGGCCTGCCTGATCCTGCAGCGGCCGCAGGCGGAGGCGCAGCTGGTCGAGGGCCGCGACCGGGATTGGGCGGAGAGCGTCGCGCGGGCGCGTCGGGACGGGCGCGAGGCCGAACCGGTGCCGGTGGCGGCGACCGATCCGCTCTACATCCTCTACACCTCGGGCACGACCGGGCGCCCCAAGGGCGTGGTGCGCGACAGCGGCGGCACCTGCGTCGCGCTGGCATGGTCGATGGCCAACCTCTACGGCGTCGCGCCCGGCGAGGTCTATTTCTGCGCCTCCGACATCGGCTGGGTGGTGGGCCACTCCTACATCGTCTACGCGCCGCTGCTGCACGGCTGCACCACGGTGCTCTACGAGGGCAAGCCGGTCGGCACGCCCGATGCCGGCGCCTTCTGGCGGGTCGCCGCCGAGCACGGCGTCTGCACCCTGTTCACCGCGCCGACGGCCCTGCGCGCGATCAAGAAGGAGGATCCGCGGGCCGAACGGATCGGGAGTTACGATCTCTCGCGGTTCCGCGCCCTGTTCCTGGCCGGCGAGCGGGCCGATCCGGACTCGGTCGCCTGGGCCGAGCGGGCGCTGGAGCGACCGGTGATCGACCATTGGTGGCAGACCGAGACCGGCTGGGCGATCGCCGGCAACCCGATCGGCATCGAGCGCCTGCCGGTGAAGTACGGATCCACCGCCAAGCCGATGCCGGGCTACGACCTCCACGTGCTCGACGAAACCGGCAAGCCGGTTCCCCCCGGCACGATGGGCACCATCGCCCTGAAGCTCCCCCTGCCGCCCGGCTGCCTGCCGACCCTGTGGGGGTCGGACGAGCGCTTCCGCCAGAGCTACCTCTCCACCTTCCCCGGCCACTACGACACCTCGGATGCGGGCGTGGTGGACGAGGACGGCTACGTCACGGTGCTGGGCCGGACCGACGACATCATCAACGTCGCCGGCCACCGCCTCTCTACCGGCGGCATGGAGGCGGTGCTCGCCTCGCATCCGGACGTCGCCGAATGCGCGGTGATCGGCATCCGTGATTCGCTCAAGGGCGAGGCGCCCTGCGGCTTCGTGGTGCTGAAGGCCGGCGTCGCCAAGGACGCGGAGACGATCGAGCGCGAATTGGTCGCCCGGGTGCGCGAGGAGATCGGACCCGTGGCCGCCTTCAAGCTGGCGCTGACCGTCGGGCGCCTGCCGAAGACGCGCTCCGGCAAGATCCTGCGCGGCACGATGAAGCGCATCGCCGACGGCGAGGACTTTTCCATGCCGCCGACCATCGAGGATCCGGCGGCGCTGGAGGAGATCGGCGAGAGCCTGAAGGCCCGCGGAATCGGCGGCTGAGACGGTTTCCGGTCGATCGCTTCGGCCGCCGCGTCTCTCTCCTCCCCCTTGTGGGGAGGAGGCGGGAGGTGGGGGTTGGTTCAGAACGAGGCGGTGCGGTGCCTTCTGCACCACCCCCACCCCGAACCCCTCCCCACAAGGGGGGGGACAGGCTAGGCTCTGACCGAAGCGATCAACCGGAAACCGTATGAAACCAGGGTTTCGAAAGGGATGAGCCCGTGGAAACCCCGGAATCTCAGACCCTGAACCGCGTCGCCGCGATCAGCAGTCGGTAGAGCACGACCGCGTTGAGCCCGTGCCAGAGGAAATGCGTGCCGAGCGGCAGGCGCGCGCAGACGCCGACATCGACCGTGCGGAAGGTCAGCGAGACGAGGAAGATCCCGGCGGTCGCGAGCACCGACCGGGCCGTGCCGGGCGCCCGCCTCAGGAGGGCGAGGCCGACGCCGAGGAGCGCCAGGATCGCCGGCACGTAATCGATCGACCCGTTGGTGAGGCCCGAGACCGAGCGCCCGGACAGCGCGTCGAGGGCGGGCGTCAGGCCGAAGCTCAGGCCGGCGAAGGCCAGCGTGAGGGCCGTCGCCGCCGCTGGCCGGAGGCCGAAGAACCGGGCCATGGCCAGCGCGAAGTAGCCGTAGATGAAGACGGCGATCGGGATCACGTCGGCGAGCATCGACCAGCGGTTCGCCAGGGTGTGGAACAGGAACGAGCCGATCCCGACCACGAACACGATTCCGGCCAGCGCCAGCACCGGCCCGTCGCCGCGGGCGCGCCGGGCGGCGAGCGCGGCCGCGATCAGGAAGGCGGCATTGGACAGCGCGTTGACAGGCTCGGCCCAGAACGCCGCGTCGGTGCGCTCGCAATAGGCCCGGACCGGCTCGAACCACGACGCATCCATCGCTTCTTTCCTCGGCCTCGAACGGCAGCGGCCGCCTTGCCAGGGCCGCGCGAAGGCCCGATGACGAGAGCCCCTTCGGCCGAGCCCAGCGCCCCATGCGGATCACCACCTGGAACGTCAATTCGATCAAGCAGCGGGTCGGCCACCTGCTGGGCTTCCTCGACGAGGCCAAGCCCGACGTGGTCTGCCTGCAGGAGCTGAAGTGCCAGGACGCAGCCTTCCCCCGCGCGGAGATCGAGGCGGCGGGCTACGCGGTCGAGGCGCTGGGGCAGAAGGCCTATAACGGCGTCGCCCTGCTGGTGCGTGCCCCGCTCCGATACACCCAACTGCTGCGCGGGCTGCCGGGCGACGCCGAGGACGAGCAGGCGCGCTACATCGAGGCGCTGGTGCACGGCGAGGACGCGGCGCCCGTGCGGATCGCCTCGATCTACCTGCCGAACGGCAACCCGGCGCCGGGGCCGAAATATGCCTACAAGCTCGCCTTCATGGCCCGCCTGCGGACCCATGCCCGCGCCCTGATGGCGACCGAGGAGGCGCTGGTGCTGGCGGGCGACTTCAACGTCATCCCCGAGCCCGAGGACGCCGCCGACCCGGCCGCCTGGACCGAGGACGCGCTGTTCCTGCCCGAGACCCGCCGCGCCTTCCGCGCGCTGCTGGCCGAAGGGTTCACCGACGGCCTGCGGGCCTGCGAGCCGAGCGCCGGGCTCTACACCTTCTGGGATTATCAGGCCGGCTGCTGGCCGCGGAACCAGGGCATCCGCATCGACCACCTGCTGCTCTCGCCCCAGGCTGCCGACCGCCTTGTCTCGGCCTCGGTGCAGCGGCACCTGCGCGGGCTGGAGAAGCCGTCCGACCACGTGCCGGTGACGGTGGAGTTGAGCGACGGGTGAGCTGCCGCGAGCCCTCTCCCCTCCGCGGGAGAGGGTGGCCCCCGAAGGGGGTCGGGTGAGGGGAGCGCCGCTTCCGGAAAGACCTGAGCCAGCCCCTCTCCCGCCTGCTCCGAAGGCACCCTCCCCCACCCAAGTCGGGCCTGCCCGACTTGGGCAGACGCTTGCAGATCTCGGGCAAGCCCGAGATCTGTCGGGGGGAGGGTTTATGACGGCTACCGCCGCCGCCGCGTCGAGCCCGTCGGCAGCGACTGCGCTTGCGCCATCGCATCCGCCCGGTCGGCCTCGCTCGCCGAGGCCCAGGCCTTGTCGTAGAGGTTGACGATCCAGGTATCCGCCGCGCCCTGCGCCCCCGTGCGGGCGATGGCGAGCCAGGTCAGGCCCTTGACCGTCTGGCGCTGCACGCCGGTCCCGTTGACGAGCATGTCGCCGAGCAGCGCCTGGGCCGGACGATGCCCCTTCTCGGCGGCGAGGTTGAACCAGCGCGCGGCCTTGCGCGGATCCTGCTCGACGCCGGTGCCGTCGAGATAGAGCCGGGCGAGATTGTACTGCGCGTTGGGGTCGCCGAAATACGACGCCGCGTAGTTGAACATGTCGTAGGCGCGCTCGGCGTTCGGGCGCACGTAGGTGCCCTTGATCCCCTCCAGGAAGTAGGTGCCGAGCGCGTTGAACGCGCTCGCCACCACGCCGGAATTTGGGGTGTCGGGCGAGTCGTCGGTGTTGTCGTCGGCGATCCGCGAGAAATACTCGAACGCCTTCAGGTCGTCGTGGGGCACGCCGTCGCCGTCCGCGTACATGCGGCCGAGCTTCCACAGCGCCAGGGTCTGGCCCTGGTCGGCGGCGTATTCGAGCGCCCGCACGGCGCCCTGCTTGTCGCCCGCGTTGTAGTCGCGCACGCCCGAGCGCAGGGCATCACGCCCCGAGCGAAAACCCTTCTCGGGGACCGGGGTGCGGGCGGTCGCGTCGAGCGCCGTGCCGGGATCGACGGCGGCGATCGCCAGGCAAAAGCCCAGGAACCCGGCCAGCAGACCCGTGCGGAGCCGACCCAGATCGACCCCGGCCGGCCGCGCGGGCCGGAGAGGGACGGTCCTAGATGTCGGCATAGCTCTGCGTCTCCTTGGCGCCGCCCGGATGGGTCACGGCGCCGTTCACCGCAGGCCCCACGGTCTGCGCATATTTCCAGAGGTAGCCGGAGGTGGCGGCATTGCCCCGCGGCGTCCATTCGCTGCGGCGCTGGGCCAGTTCCTCGTCGGAGAGCGCCACATCGAGCGTCCCCTTGATCGCGTCGAGGGTGATCATGTCGCCGTCGCGCAGGAGGCCGATCGGCCCGCCGATGGCGGCCTCGGGACCGACATGGCCGACGCAGAAGCCGCGGGTCGCGCCGGAGAAGCGCCCGTCGGTGATCAGCGCCACCTTGTCGCCCATGCCCTGGCCGTAGAGGGCCGCCGTGGTCGAGAGCATCTCGCGCATGCCGGGGCCTCCCTTCGGGCCCTCGTAGCGGATGACCAGAACCTCGCCCGGCTTGTAGGTGCGGTTCTGCACCGCCTCGAAGCAGGCCTCCTCGCCGTCGAAGACGCGGGCGGGTCCGGTGAAGACCTGGGCCTCGGCCGGCATGCCGGCGACCTTCACGATCGCGCCCTCGGGGGCGAGGTTGCCCCTGAGGCCGACCACGCCACCGGTGACGGTGATCGGCTGGTCGGCCGGGCGCACCACGTCCTGATCCGGGTTCCAGGCGACCTTGGCGAGGTTTTCCGCGATCGTGCGGCCGGTCACGGTCAGGCAATCACCGTGCAGAAAACCGTGGTCGAGCAGGGTCTTCATCAGGAGCGGGATGCCGCCGACCTCGAACATGTCCTTGGCGACATACCGGCCACCCGGCTTCAGGTCGGCGATGTAGGGGGTCTTCCGAAAAATCTCGGCGACGTCGAACAGGGTGAACTCGATGCCGCATTCATGCGCGATCGCCGGCAGGTGGAGCGCCGCGTTGGTCGAGCCGCCCGAGGCCGCCACCGTCGCGGCGGCGTTCTCGAGCGCCTTGCGGGTGACGATGTCGCGCGGGCGGATGTTCTTGGCGATGAGCTCCATGACCTTCTCGCCCGCCGCCGCGCAGAATTGGTCGCGGATCTCGTAAGGCGCGGGCGCGCCGGCCGAGTAGGGCAGCGCGAGGCCGATCGCCTCGGAGACGGTGGCCATGGTGTTGGCGGTGAACTGCGCGCCGCAGGCGCCGGCCGAGGGGCAGGCGACCCGCTCCAGCTCGTCGAGGTCGTCGAGGCTCATGTCGCCGACGGCGACCTTGCCGACCGCCTCGAACAGGTCCTGCACGGTGACCGGCCGGCCGCGGAACGAGCCGGGTAGGATCGAGCCGCCGTAGATGAAGATCGACGGCACGTTGAGGCGCACCATGGCCATCATCATGCCGGGCAGGGACTTGTCGCAGCCGGCGAGCCCCACGAGGGCGTCGTAGGAATGGCCGCGGATCGTCAGCTCGACCGAATCGGCGATGACCTCGCGGGACGGCAGCGAGGCGCGCATGCCGCCGTGGCCCATGGCGATGCCGTCGGTGACGGTGATGGTGCAGAACTCGCGCGGTGTGCCCTTGGCGGCCGCCACGCCCTTCTTCACGGCCTGGGCCTGGCGCATCAGCGAGATGTTGCAGGGCGCGGCCTCGTTCCAGCACGAGGCGACGCCGACCAGCGGCTGGTGGATCTGCTCGGTGGTCAGGCCCATGGCGTAGAGGTACGAGCGGTGAGGCGCGCGGGCGGGCCCTTCCGTCACGTGCCGGCTCGGCAGCTTCGACTTGTCGGTCTGACGCGCGTCCATCGCTGATCTCGTGCCCCGGTCCCGTTACGCCCCCGAGGTCCGCCCGGCCCGTTACGGTCCAGCGCGGAAAAACGTCCTTCGACGTCCTCGAAACTCTGCGGTAAGGCGTTGGAGCGACAGCATTTACCGCGACCCCGGAAGTCGTCCCGGTTTATGGTGGGATTGCGGCGCTCAAAGGCACAGCTCAAGGCAAAGTCGGGTTGCTTTCGCGGTGTGTCGGGGCCGCAACAGCCGAGCTTGCGCCAGCGCCCGAAAGACGTCGCACGGTCAACGTGCATCCCCCGGCCCGCGGTCCCGCAGGAGGGGGGTTTTCAGTCGTACCGAATTCGGTCGATCCCCCGAGGTTTTGCGCAACGCCGTCATCGCGAGGCGGAGCCGAAGCGATCGACCGGATCGGACGTCCGAAGGCCCTCGCGCGATAGGCCGAGCTTCGCCGAGGAGTCGGATTAGCGGGCGGCGATCGCCGGATCGGGCATGTCGGCCTCGATCGACCGGTCGCTCTCGTCCTTCAGGTTCACGCCGGTCAGCCCGCGGGAGAAGGCCTGGGTCAGGAGCCAGTTCAGCTTGAACGCGGCGAGTTCGAAGCTGAGGCCGGCGGGCCGGACGTTCGAGATGCAGTTTCGTTCCGCATCCGAGCGCCCCGGCCTCGGATCGAAGGTGACGTAGAGGCCGAGGCTGTCGGGCGAGGACAGGCCGGGGCGCTCACCGATCACCACCACCACCGCGCGGGCCCGCAGCGCCGCGCCGGCCGCATCCCCCAGCGCGACCCGTGCCTGGGTGGCGATGGTCACCGGGGCGAGGCGCCAGCCGGCCCGCTCCGCATGCGGCTTGAAGGCGGCGAGCAGGGCGGCGGCGCCCTCGTGCACCGCCCGCGCCGAGAGGCCGTCGGCCACCACCAGGGCGAGATCGACGGGCTCGCGGGCCGAATCGGCCAGCGCCTTCAGGCTGTCGGCCGAGAGCCGGCGCCCGTAATCGGGGCGGCGCAGATAGGTCGCGCGATCCGCCGCACCCGAGGTCACGGTCACGGTCGGCAGGCCCAAGGCCGCGACGGCCGCCGCGATCGCGGCGGCGTCCATCGGCGTGTGGACGGCGTCGCGCGCCTGGGCGTGGGCGAGGCCGAATTTCAGCACCTCGCGGGTCGGCAGGCCGGCGCCGGCGCGGCCGAGGCCGATCCGGGCGGGGGTGAGGCGGGCGAGGCGCTGCCAGAGGTCGTCGGTCCGGGCGCTCATGCGGCCAGCCCCGGCGCGGCGGCGAGGAGGCGGGCCTCGGCCCCGCCGGGCAGGAGGGTGCCGTTCGCGTCGGTGAGGCCGATTCGGGCGAGCCATTCCTCGAACTCGGGCGCCCGCCTCAGGCCCAGCACCTCGCGGATGTAGAGCTGATCGTGGAACGAGGTGGACTGGTAGTTCAGCATCACGTCGTCGGCGCCGGGAATGCCCATGACGTAGGTGCAGCCCGCCGCCCCGAGCAGGGTCAGCAGCGTGTCCATGTCGTCCTGATCGGCCTCGGCGTGGTTGGTGTAGCAGACGTCGACCCCGAGCGGCACGCCCATCAGCTTGCCGCAGAAATGGTCCTCCAGCCCGGCGCGGATGATCTCCTTGCCGTCGTAGAGATATTCCGGCCCGATGAAGCCGACGACGGTGTTGACCAGCAGCGGCCGGTAGCGTCGGGCGACGGCGTAGGCGCGCGCCTCCAGGGTCTGCTGGTCGATGCCGTGATGGGCGTCCGCCGAGAGCGCCGAGCCCTGGCCGGTCTCGAAATACATCACGTTGTCGCCGAGGGTGCCGCGCTTGAGCGCGAGCGCCGCCTCGTGCGCCTCCTGCAGGATCGGCAGGGTGACGCCGAAGCTCGCATTGGCCCGCTGCGTCCCGGCGATTGACTGGAACACCAGATCGACCGGCAGGCCGCGGTTCATCGCGTCGAGCGTGGTGGTGACGTGGGTGAGCACGCAGGCCTGCGTCGGGATCTCCAGCCGGCCGATGATCCCGTCGAACAGGCTGAGCAGGGTGCCCATGGTCTGGATCGAATCGGAGACCGGGTTGATGCCGATCACCGCGTCGCCGCAGCCATAGGCGAGCCCGTCGAGGATCGAGGCGGTGACGCCCGCCGGGTCGTCGGTCGGGTGATTGGGCTGGAGCCGCACCGCGAGCGTCCCGGGCAGGCCGATCGTGTTGCGGAACCGCGTGATCACCCGGCACTTCCGGGCGACCAGGATCAGGTCCTGGTTGCGCATGATCTTGCTCACCGCCGCGGCGATCTCCGGCGTCACGCCCGGCGCGATTCGCGCCAGCGTCTCGGAGGAGGCGGTGAGCAGGAACTCGCGGAAATCCCCGACCGTCAGGCTCGCGATCTCGGCGAACGCCGCCTCGTCGTGATCGTCGAGAATCAGGCGGGTGACGTCGTCGTCCTCGTAAGGGATCAGCGGGCGCGCCAGGATCTCCCTGAGCGGCACCTCGGCCAGGCACCAGCGGGCGGCCATGTTCTCCTCGGCCGATTCGGCGGCGATCCCCGCGAGGCAATCGCCGGAGCGCACCGGGGTCGCCTTCGCCATCAGCGTCGCCAGGTCGGCGAAAACGTGGGTGCGGGGACCGACGGTGTGGCGATAGGGCATCAATGGGCTCCTTGGCCGCGCCCGACAGGATGCAAGGATCGGGCGGCCTGTCGAGGGGATTTCCGGCGAGGCGGTCGCGTGCGGCGGAGGCGCATCCGCGCCCGCAGCGCGCCCTGAAGCAAGAACGGCGCCCGGCTTCCCGACAAATCGATCCCGCGGGGGGCGGATCGCTCGAGTTTGGCACTTCCTCGCGCGAGAAGCGTAACGGCGGCGGAGCCTCTCCGATTCACCAAGCACCGTGCCAGACGGCGCGAAGGCGTCGCCGCGGGGCGCGTCGCCCGATCTGCCCGTCATCGGTCTGCGAAGACCGGTATGTCATTGATTCGGCGGCGCCGAACCCGTCCTTTTCCCTGCCGCAACCGGCCGCATCCTCCGGTCAACGCAGCGATTTTTTCGTGGGGTTCCGGGATTTCATCCTTTCGGTTCCTCACTTTCGTGTCAGATTGCGAATTATTTCGCTTGCCTGCATGCCTGGCATACCAAATAATGCATACCAATGCCCGGGACGAGAAAGCCCCTCGGATCCAACGGGCAGAGGAAGGAATCTCAACACCCTGCACTGACGTCTTTCACGCCAAACACGCCAAATCGACACAACAGGCCTTCACGTCTGTGCAGGCACGAGGGAGCACGCTCATGGCACTATCGTCTACGGCCGCGGATCGGCCGGTATCGTCTTCGAACCGGTGGCTGCAAATCGTCCTCGGCGTCATCTGCATGGTGGCCGCGGCCAACATCCAGTACGCCTGGACCCTGTTCGTCCCTGAAATCCAGAAGACCTTCGGCTGGGATCGCGCCGCGATCCAGGTGGCCTTCACGATCTTCGTCGTCGTCCAGACCTGGCTGACGCCGATCGAGGGTTACTTCATCGACAAGTACGGCCCGAGCCGCGTCGTGATGTTCGGCGGCCTGATGACCGGCCTGGCCTGGGTGGTGAACTCCTACGCGACCTCGCTGTCCGGGTTCTATCTCGGCTCCGTCCTCGGCGGCATCGGCGTCGGCTGCGTCTACGCCACCTGCATCAACAACGCCCTGAAGTGGTTCCCGGACAAGCGCGGCCTGGCCGTCGGTCTGACCGCGGGCGGCTACGGTGCGGGCTCGGCGCTGACGATCCTCCCGATCGCCAAGATGATCGACGCCGGCAGCTACGCCCAGGCGTTCTTCACCTTCGGCCTGATCCAGGGCACGGTCATCATCCTGGCCTCCATCTTCATGCGCTCGCCGGCCAAGGACGAGGTCAAGTTCTCGACCAAGGTTCTGCAGACCCGTCGCGACTACACCCTCGGCGAGGCGCTGCGGACCCCGGTCTTCTACGTCATGCTGCTCATGTTCACCTGCACGGTGACCGGCGGCCTGATGGCGGTGGCCCAGCTCGGCGTCATCGCGACCGACCTCGGCGTGAAGAACTTCCAGGTGAACCTGTACTTCTTCGCCATGGCGGCGCTGCCCTTCGCCCTGATGCTCGACCGCATCATGAACGGCATCTCCCGCCCGCTCTTCGGTTGGATCTCCGACCGGATCGGCCGTGAGAAGACGATGTTCATCGCCTTCTCGATGGAGGGCATCGGCATCGTGGCGCTGGGTTACTTCGGCTCGAACCCCTGGGCCTTCGTGATCCTCTCCGGCATCGTGTTCCTTGCCTGGGGCGAAGTGTACTCGCTGTTCAGCGCCACCGCCGCCGACACCTTCGGCTCGAAGCACATCGGCAAGATCTACGGCGTCCTCTACTGCGCCAAGGGCTTCGCCGCGCTGTTCGTGCCGGTCGGCAACCTGCTGATGCAGGCCACGGGTACCTGGTCGTCGGTGCTCTACACCGTGGCGACGATGGACCTGATCGCGGCGGCGCTCGCGGTGGCCGTGCTCCGGCCGATGCTGAAGCAGCACCACGCCGCCAACAACGCGGCGGTGCCGAACGCGGCCCTGGCCCACGCCTGATCAAGCGCCCCCGGTCCCTCGGGACCGGAGGCCCGAACGCAAGAAAGCTCCGCCGGAAACGGCGGGGCTTTTTCGTTTCCGGTCGTGGCGCCGGGGACGCCGGCCGAGGCGGGCCGCGATCGCGCGGCGATGCGGCGGCGGCGCGACGACCGCGCGTGAACCGCCGATCCGTCCGGGCAAAGAAAAAGGCCCCGTCTCCGGAGCCTTGGTCTCGTCGTCCATCTGCGTCTGGCGGAGATGGTGGGCGCGACAGGGATCGAACCTGTGACCCCTACCATGTCAAGGTAGTGCTCTCCCGCTGAGCTACGCGCCCCGGCAGGTCGTCCGGGTGGCCCCGGCGTCCTGCGAGGCCGCGGCTATAGCCGGTGCCGGGCGGCTCCGCAAGCGGGGCGTCGGCGGAATCTGACGGCAGCCGCCGAAACCCGCGGACCCCGCCCCGGGCAACGGCGCTCCCCTCGCCTCTCCCTCTCATCCCCATTGCGCGCGGGCGGCAAAAATCGGCTAAGAGTGCGCCCGCGAAACCTGCGGCCGCCGCACCCTGTCGGCGGCGATGCGGCGCGCACCGAGCGGACGGACCAGCACGGGACCGAGGACGGCAAGCAAGGATGCGGTTTCTCCTATCGTCCGACGAGGGCGACGTGATCCGGGGCTGGGTGGTGCCGGACAACCCGCAGGCGATCAGCCGGGTCTGCGTCTGCATCGACGGGCGCCGGGTGGCGGAGGCCTCGGCCATCCACGCCGACCCGAACTTCGTCAAGTTCGGCTGGCACGCGACCGGACAATGCCATTTCGAGATCCGCGAGTCCGACGTGCCGGGCCTCGCCGGGATCGAGCGGCTCGAGATCTACGACGTCGACACCAACGTGCTGATCTACCGGCGGCTGCCGGGCGGGGGGCTGACCGACAAGAAGGTCATCCTGCTCAACGCCCATATCCGCCCGGAAACGGTGGTCCAGACCGCGCTGTATCCCTATTTCCGGCAATCGTATTTCGGGATCGGCCGGTTTCCGGACGAGATCCTGCGGGCGATGTTCGACACCGTCACGCTCGATTCCTGCCTGATGGCCGGCGCGATCATCTTCCCGCGCTACGAGGGGCACTTCGTCCAGAGCGGCGCGCTCACCATGCTGCTCGTCCACGATCCCTTCGTGGAACTGGCCAGCCGCCTGTACTGGCTGCGCGAGCGGGCGAGCATCGCCGCCAACGCGGAGCAGCACTGGCGCCTCGGCAACCTCGTCGAGGCGGCGGCCTTCACCCTCGACTACGACTTCACCGACGTGAAGAGCCTGAAGCGGCTGTTCCGGATGATGCCGGAACCGGCCTATCACCTGCTCTACAACCCCCTGACCCGCCAGCTCAGCACCCACGTGCCGGAGGACCGGCTGATGCCGGCGAGCTCGATCATCGCGGTCGAGGTCCTGTCGCGCATCGACGTCGTCGGCCACCGCGACTACTTCGAGGCGTTCATGGCCTCGGTGTTCCACCATATCGGGATCGAGGCCCCGCTGCCGCTGCCGCTGCCGATTCCCAACGAGACGCTGGCGCTCGCCGAGCTGCTGCGCGGGATGCGCTTCGCCCGCGACATGGTCGTCTACGACACGGTGCTGAGCGACGCGGTGCGGGCCTCGGTCTCGAAGAACTGGGAGGCCTGAGGCGCGATGGCGGAGCGGGCCGGCCCCCACGTCACGCTCGCGGGCCGGGCGCTGCCGGTGACGGGCGCGGACGGGGCCGACCTGCGCATCGACCTCGCCGGCGCGGGCCTCGGCGGCGTCTGGGTCAGCGTGACCTGGCGCGATGCCGGCAGCGGCGGCATCGCCCGCGCCCTCCTCAGCGCCGTCTCCGGTGATGGCGGGAGCGCGGCGCTGGTCGAGGAGCCGCTCGGCGGCGACGGCTTCGCCTGGACCGGCCGGCTGCCGCCGGACGTCGCCGCCCTGCGCCTGACGGCCCTGTCGCGGACCGATCCCTTCCGGCTGCAGGATCTCACGATCACCCGCCGCGGGCGCCTCGGGATCGTGGCGCGGGCGGGCCGCCGCCAGCCCGGCCTCACGGCGCGGGCGGTCTACTGGCGCCTCCTCGGCCTGAAGCTGCGCGCCCGCGGGCTGATCGGGCAGGCCCTCGCCCACCGGTCCGAGACCGGCTACGCCGCCTGGATCGCCCGTTTCGACCGCCTCACGGCGGCCGAGCGCGCGCGGATCCGCGCCGAGATCGCGGGCTGGGAGGCGCCCCCGCTCATCTCCGTCCTGATGCCGGTGCACGATCCCGACCCGCGCGTGCTGGAGGCGGCGATCCGCTCGGTGCGGGGCCAGCTCTACCCGGTCTGGGAACTCTGCATCGCCGACGACGCCTCCACCGATCCGCGCATCCCGAAACTGATCGCCCGCCACGCCGCCGAGGAGCCGCGCATCCGCGCCCTGCGCCGGCCGGAGAACGGCCATATCGCCCGGGCGACCAACGACGCCCTGAGCCTCGCGGGCGGCGCCTACGCCGCCTTCCTCGACCACGACGACCTCCTCTCCGAGAACGCCCTCTTCGAGGTGGCCGCCGCCCTCCGGGCCGACCCGGCGCTGGAGCTGATCTACAGCGACGAGGACAAGGTCGAGGGCCGTGGCCGTCGCTTCGAGCCGCATTTCAAGCCGGGCTACGACCGCGAATTGCTCTGGGCGCAGAACTACGTGAACCATCTCTGCGTCGTCCGCACGGCGACGCTGCGCCGGCTCGGCGGCCTGCGCCCCGGCTTCGAGGGCAGCCAGGACCACGACCTGCTCCTGCGCCTCACCGAGGGGCTCGACGCCGCGCGGGTGCGCCACATCCCGAAGGTGCTCTATCACTGGCGGGCGGCGGCCGGCTCCGGCACCTTCTCGGATCGGGCGCTCGCGCGGGCCGAGGAGGCACGCCTGCGGGCGCTCGCCGAGGTGGCCGCGCGCAAGGGCGCAAGGGCCGAGCGGGGGCCGGAGGGGTTCAACCGGCTCGTGCGCCCGCTGCCGGAGCCGCCGCCGCTCGTCTCGGTCGTCATCCCGACCCGCGACCGGGCGGAGCTGCTCAGGGTCGTCCTCGACGGGCTGTTCGCGCGCACCGACTACCCGGCCCTCGACGTCGTCGTCGTCGACAACGGCAGCACCGAGCCGGCGACGCGGGACCTGTTCGCGCGCTACGCCGCCGAGCCGCGCTTGCGCGTGCTGCCCGCGCCGGGCCCGTTCAACTTCTCGGACCTGTCGAACCGGGGCGCGGCGGCGGCGCGGGGCACGATCCTCCTGTTCCTCAACAACGACATCGAGGTGCTGGAGCCGGGCTGGCTCACCGAACTCGCCTCGATCGCGAGCGATCCGGAGATCGGGGCGGTCGGCGCGAAGCTCCTCTATCCCGACGGCACGATCCAGCACGGCGGGATCGTGCTCGGAATCGGCGGGATCGCCGGCCACAGCCATCTCGGCCTGCCGGGCAACGAGCCCGGCTCCTTCGCGCGGATGCTGCTGTCGCAGGAGGTCTCCGCCGTAACCGGCGCCTGCCTCGCCGTGCGCGCAGACGTCTTTTCCGAGGTCGGCGGCTTCGACGCCGCGCATCTGGCGGTCGCCTTCAACGACGTGGACCTGTGCCTCAGGATCCGCGCCGCCGGCTACCGCATCGTCTGGACGCCGCATGCCCGCCTCGTCCATCACGAGTCGAAGAGCCGCGGCGCCGAGGACACGCCGGAGAAGCGCGCCCGCTTCGAGGCCGAATCGCGGGTGATGCGCGAGCGCTGGGAGCCGGTGCTGCGGGCTGACCCGTACTACAACCCGAATTTTTCCCGCGCCGCGGCGCATTACCGGCTGTAGCGCGACCGCGGCAGGGGCGGCGGGGGCGGCGGACGGTTTGCGCGGACGCGGAACCGGGCTACACTGCACCGCAACATACCGGACGGCTCCGGTGGCCCGGCGGAGACATCGATGCGCATCGCGATGATTGGCTCGGGCTATGTCGGCCTGGTATCGGGCGCCTGCCTCGCCGATTTCGGCCACGAGGTCGTCTGCATCGACAAGGATCCCGAAAAGATCGCCGCCCTCAACGAGGGCCGCATGCCGATCT